>JBAUHR010000794.1:0-3951 GCA_049680385.1 Rubripirellula sp.
CCATAAGAGCTGCCGGTTACTCCGACTTTCTTTTCGTCAACGAGGCCCATTTCGACCAAGTGGTCGACGCCGTCGATCAGGTCATCAAATTCGCGACCGCCGTAGTCGCCTTGATGGGCCTTGGCGAAAGCAACGCCGCGCCCGGTGCTTCCGCGGTAGTTGGGATAGAAGACCGCATAACCACGACCTGCTGCGACCTGGCCCGGATATTTGTATTGCGTGTTCCAACCGTTTGGGATTCGTGACTCCGGGCCACCATGCACCGTCAGGATCAGCGGGTAGCGTTGCCCCGGTTTGTGATCGACAGGATAAATCAAAACGCCTTCCACAAACTCGCCGTCAGTCGCCTTGTATCGCACTACTTCCTGTTTGCCCAACGAACGCTCCTTTAGCCAGGGGTTGCTGTTCGTTAGCCGATTCAGTTGACCGTCCGCGTAGACAAACACATCATCCGGGTGCGAGGCGGTGGAGGCTGCGAATGCGATGGCGCCATCGTCCGATCGAGACATCGTGGTGAAGATCGGCGTGCCCGGTTCGATCAATAGCTTGCGATCCTGCCCGTTGGTTTGGACCGTTCCCAATGCCGCAAGACATCCGTCCTCGGCGACAAACGCCAGCGAGTCGTTGTTCAGCCAGGCGATATCCGAGATGTTCGGTAGATATTCTTTCATCACTTCGCCGAACGAACCGTCGTTCAGGTCGGCAACCATCAGCCGATCATCGGAAGGATCGTTGATGTCCTCCCCCGAACAAAAGGCCAGGCGTTTTCCATCGGGGCTCCAAAGAATGTTCGCGACCTTGCCGGGGTTCTCCAACTTTCTGACCAACGTTCCGGACTCTGCATCGACGATGTGAATCCGCCGATACATAAAATTGTCGTCGACCAGCGGAGTCGGCGCCAGCGCGAGAGCTAGTTGTTTTCCGTTTGGACTGTAGACAACTTCGGATGCCGAGCCGTTCAGTTTGAAAGGCGTTGGTTCGTCCTTGGTACTCTCGTCGGCATCGCAAAGCCAGACCTGGGTCGACTCAAGATCTTCCTCGTAGATTTCAGCCGCGAAGCCTTTCTCTTCCAGCTCCTTCTTCTCTCTGTCCTGCGGCGCTTTGGCAAGAACCGCGATTTGTTTCCCATCGCCGCGCCAGCTGTAGCCGCTGATAGAAGACTTCAATTTGACCAGCTTGCGAGCTTCGCCGCCATCGATCGGAATCACATACAGACTGGTGTGCTCGTCATCGCCGCGTTTGGCAAGGAACGAAATGCCTTGGCCGTCGGGCGTCCACTCGACCGAATCGACGTTCACCGGACCAGCTACGAACGGACGCGTGTTGCCGGCTCGGTCGACGACATGAAGCTCGGCGTAGGGCTTTCCGTCATCACCGGCCCATGGATCACGGATCACGCTCAGCACGTATGCGATGTGTTTTCCGTCCGGGGCGATCTTCACGGAAGTAACGGCCTGGGTTTTCGCCGCGTCGTACACGCTCAGTGGTTCCTGTGCATCGCCAGCTGCGGCAAGGAACAGCACGAAACAAAGCGCCAATGGAAAAGATGCATGAGCGAATGCCCTTGTCAGTGAGCGCGACCCACCTTGTTTCAAAACGATGTCTCGCAAATTGATGATATTCATGGCGAACGTGTTTTCAGAGAGTTGAGGTTTTGGCCGAGTGCATTGTATCTTTATGTGAAGGTATCTGGCCGGGCGATGATTGCAATCCAGGCACGTGAGTTTTTCGACTTTCGCAGGCCGGAGCGAGGACGGGAGTGAGTCCCGCCGCAGCGCAATCGCCCCCTGCTGTGTTCTCTGGCAGATCGAGAAACGTTTCCCTTGCGTCCAAAGTTCCGGCACTTGCAGCGTTTGCTTGATCCGGCCTTCAGGCAGCACGAAACTTCAAGACTGGCGCTGACCGCCAATGTCTCCTAACACACGGTCTAATGTCCGCAGCAGGATGTTGGCACTTTCTGTATCAAACGTCATCGGTGGACGAATCTTCAACACGTTGTGATAGGGACCGTCAGTTCCGATCAATACTCCACGATCTCGCATGCGATTGGAAATGAAACTGGCTTCCAGATCAGCAGGTTCGCGTGATTTGCGATCTCGAACCAGCTCGACGCCAAGGAACAAACCGCTTCCACGCACGTCGCCGATTAGGTAGTGCTTTTCCTGCAAAGACCGTAACTGATCCAGCATCAGCTCGCCGACCTGCTTCGCGTTGTTTTGCAAGGGTTCCGATTCCAGTACGTCCAGAACGGCGAGTCCGGCTGCACATGAAACTGTGTTGCCGCCGAACGTCGCGAAGAACTCCATGCCGTTGTCGAATGCGTCGGCGATCTTGCGTGTTGTAACGACGGCTGCCAGCGGGTGTCCGTTGCCGATGGGTTTGCCCAGCACCACGATATCGGGGGTCACGCCTTGTTGTTCAAAGCCATAGAAGTGATCGCCTAGCCGGCCGTAGCCGGTTTGAACGTCGTCGGCGATGCATACGCCTCCTGCCGCGCGAACATGCAGATACGCGTCGCTGAGATAACCATCGGGAAAGATGATCTGCCCGCCAACACTTGGGCAAGATTCGGCGATGAATCCACAAAGTTGCCCATTTAGACGCTGGCAGATTTCGCCAACGCGACCAGCGTATTGTTCGCCCGCCGTTTGTGGGTCTTTGAACTCACCCCGGTAAACGTCAGCGACTGGCGCGGTGTGGACCCAGTCGGGGCGTCCGGTTCCGCCAGGGCCATCGTGTTTGTATGGGCTGATTTCGATCAGAGTTGTGGAATGACCGTGGTACGCGTCTTCCAGAACAATCAGATTTTGCTGACCGGTCGCCGTTCGGGCTAAACGCAAGGCGAGTTCGTTGGCTTCACTCGCGGAACTCACGAAGAAGCAAACGTCTAATCCGTCCGGCATCGTGTCGGCAAGTCGCTCAGCCAGCTGATTAATGTTGTCGTGTAGGTAACGCGTGTTCGTGTTGAGCAACTGCATCTGCCGAGTCACCGCGTCCACGATCGCGGGATGGCAATGCCCGACATGCGGTACATTGTTGTAGGCGTCGATGTACCTGCGACCGGTTTCATCAAACAGGTAATGCTGACTGCCTCGCACAGCTTTGATCGGTTCGCGATAACCGATGCTCACATTGCTTCCGAGGCGCTTTTGTCGCTCATTCAGCGTTTGCTGTTTGTTGGGCTCAGCGCGCGGGAACAAACTGTCATCGATGCCCAGAATCAGGTTGGGGTCCGGTGACAGCAGGCTCCAGACATCGATTCGCGAAGCATGTCCAACGCCCGGAAAGGAATCGTCTTCGTCCAGCAGGGACAGCATCAACTGAAAATGCAGATGCGGCGTCCAGCCTCCGTTCTCATGCGGCTTTCCCAGACGAGCGACCTGCTGACCGTGCTCCACCTGGTCGCCCACCGCGAGGTTGGTCAACGACTCAGGTTCCAGATGACCATAGAGCGTGAAGAAGCTGTCTCCGTGTTCGGTGGTGTGTTCCAGAATCAACAATCCGCCGTAGTCGAGAGGTTCGTTCTTCACTGTTTTCACGACGACGCGACCCGCCAGCGGCGCGATGACCGGCGTGTGAGCTTCCGCAAAGATGTCTGTCCCGAGGTGAACCGTTCGACGTTCCTCCGACCAGCCGCGCGTTGCCGCGAATAGATCTGATGAATACAGCAGCCGCGGTTCCATGTAACCACCGACCCCGATAGAAGCCTTGTGTCGACGTAGTTCTGCGAACACGACGGTCGTCAGTTCTGACTCAGAGACATCGATCGGTAAGTGGGAAAGCAACGGGCTGGTGTAGCTCAGGTCCAGAGCCGCAATTTCGTCGGTGTTGGGACGTTTACCCGGTGTCTCCGGATTTATGGGAAACGCGAATGTGTGTTGCCGGCTACGAATCCATTCAATGATAGGTTCTCGGTGATCGACAACGGGTGCGTCGTTCGCATGGCGGAAG
>JBAUHR010000795.1:0-3986 GCA_049680385.1 Rubripirellula sp.
TCATTCAGCTTACCGGGGATGAATCACGAATTAGACGTAAAACACGGCCTGGATCCCTTCGCCAAGTTGCAAAACACAATGAAAATTGGAAAGGCCAGGAGCATTCCAAAATCGACTCGCCAAGCCCGAGCCAAACTCATCTTCGATCGGCTAATTTCGTCGACCGGGCAGATCACAGAAAAAACCGGACATTTCTCGATCACGGAAGCTCAACGCCAGAATCAGAAAATTTTCGCACCCTATTCAAACTTCCCCGCCAACCCTTCAAACTTAAGCAGTCGCCCCCGTAGCTCAGCTGGATAGAGCAGCTCATTCCTAACGAGCAGGTCGCAGGTTCGAATCCCGCCGGGGGTATTGGTTAGCTTGTCCTGATGCCTCCGAGGTCATCAGGGCAGGCTTTTTTCGTGGCTTTTTTGGACTGTGATTGCTTCCCGATTGGCCCTGACCAGCAGAGATACACCGCCGGTGACACCGCGGCGGTGTCGCGACAATGCTGGCCTCAGGATCCTGGCGGTGTCATTGTCCTTTGTGCTGTCGGTTGTGGCTTTCGTCCAGTGATCATCGGTTACCGGCAAATAGTGCTTTGCGGCGATCTTGGATGAATGAGTGCAATGAGTATTTGGGCGCAAGGCCACGTCGGCGGAATTCTACTGATCCTCGGCGAAAGACGCTGGCTGGTTCGCGAACATCAGCGTGTCCCAGTAAAGAGAGCCTTGGCCGCGACTTCGGTTGCCTCGTCGCTTGCGCCGCTCGGGGCTCCGCTGATCGGGTCTCTGCTGCTCAGGTCTCTGCTGCTCAGGTCTCTGCTGCTCAGGGCTTCGCTGCTCAGAATCGCGGGGTTCCAAATTGCGAGAGTCCGTCTCTCGCCGTTCGCGATCACCACCCCGTTCTTGAAACACTCGCTCGCGGTTTTTCATCGCAGCTTGCTCGGTGAATTCGGCGTCCAGTCCTTTGCGATTGTGATAGTGGTTGTAAACCTTCTCGTACATCAACCGCAGCGAGCCTCGGCTATTGTCCGAAATACTCTTGTAGTGATATCGCCGCTCGAAACTGACGTACGGCTCGTACGGCACGTCGAAGCCCAAGTTGTATTTGGCCGTGTACTCGAACCCCAACAGCAAACGGTTGTCGTGCGCACCGTAAAGATCAACATCTTGCGCCCATGCAAATTCACAGGTGTTGGCCAAAAATTCAAGTCCCATCTGAGTATGTGCCTGATCACGTCCCGACTCCTGACACTCGCCAAACTCATTGAAGTAGTTCGTGATCGCGCCGTTGCCTTCTCCCTCTCGAAAATATCGAACGGCGCGGTCGAACATTTCCCGGTCATCCAAAAAGATGCCCATGGCGATCATCGTTTGCAGCATCGATGCATCCCAGTTGCCGTTCGCGGACGGATAGAAGTCCTTGATGACCGGATACCAAACTTCGCGTAACATCGATCGGAACTGAGTCTGCTGCTGCTCGGGCCAACCATCCCATGTGTGTTTGAGTAGTTCGGCGGCGTTACAGTACTTTTGTCCGTCCATGCCGATCAACAAACGAGCGTCATGATTAGAAATGGACTTTAGCGTTGTTGACCAAGCAGCGATGACTTCCGCTGACTTTTCAGCGTAGCGATGATCACCGGAAAGCGCCCAACGCAGCGCAAGGGTGTAGGCCGCGGTGCCGTCCTGCGTAAACTCGGACGACCCGATGTTGGGATTGTTGCTTGGCCCGCGTTCAACGTGTGCCCTTGGCTGTGGCGTCCAATCAAGACTCGCGTAACTGGATTCCGTCAGCCGTTGCCATGCGGAAGCCCATGGTTCCGCTGACGACGCCAGCTTTCCCTTGACAAATTCAAGTTCAGCTCGGGTATGCGCGATCCCAGGGTGCGAGAAGCCCGCATCCGGATCTGCCGCACTGGCATCGCTTAGACATAAAACCGAAACGACTACGAAAACGCAATGCAGGCCGGAACGAGATTTTGCGGGAACCATCATGGACAATACTGAAAAACGGGACTGGTGAGTTGTTGAAGTAGCTGAAATCACGCCAATGACACAAACTTACATCTAGCCTAATCACTTGATGCGCAAGTTCGACTTAGGATCGGCCGGGAAACAAGTGTCACCTTTCGCTCCGCGAAAGTGTTTTGCTGGCGTTCTTTCGCGGAGCGAAAGGCGACACTAAAAAACCGCTCGATAGCTTGCGGCAGATCCAATCTGCAACTTGAGTCAGGTTGGTATAGCCAGCAGTCCTGCGACTGCTCGTACGTTCGCTCGTTCATCATTTTGGATGAATTGCTGCATCGTTTCATGGGTGGGTTCTGACGTTATCGTAGCCGTTGGCGTGTCCATCTTGTCTGAGAAAAAACGCCGAGACAATCGCGAGACGTCCAGCGATTGCGCCGAGGGATACTGCGGCGATTGCGGTTCCGACAACATGGATCCAACACGGTTGGTCTAGACTGCCCTGCATTTGCGCCGACAATCCTATCTTTGTCTGAACGTGCAAAGAACGATGCTGATCGAAACGACGCAGCTCGGAACGATACTGATCGTATGCCATAACGACGGCAGACCATCGATTCCAACGGTTGGAATTGGCCTATCATCAATTTTCCAAGAACCGCTCGTGACGAGCCACTCGCACGATTGACCTCGTTTCCTTTTCTGTCGTCCTGGGGTGATATCGAGTGGATCAACTGATTGATCGAAAAGAACTTACGAAACAGCAACGTTTGGTACGTCGCGGAATGATTGGATTGGCGATCGTCCTGATCGGTGGCTTGATTGTGTCTTGGGCCGTCGCCGGATTCTTGGTCCGGCCACAGCTTGGTGAGATTGGCGATCCGCCAGACGAATTGCACGCGGCCAAATTTTCAGTTGACAGCGATTCGGGTTCGTCCATCGCTGGTTGGCATATCCAGGGTGTCCCGGGGCGTGGCGTGATCGTTCTGTTGCACGGCGTTCGCGGTAACCGACGAGCGATGCTGGATCGTGCGACGTCACTCCATCAACTTGGTTTCTCGATCGTGATGATCGACTTCCAATCGCATGGGGAAAGCGCAGGCAACCGCATTACGCTTGGCCATCTCGAAAAGCACGATGCTCGAGCGGCGGTCGAGTTTGCCCGGCGGGAACATCCGGGCGAGAAGATTGGCGTCATCGGCGTCTCGCTCGGCGGAGCATCCGCGTTGTTAGCGTCGCCGCTGAACATTGACGCACTCGTCATCGAGTCGGTGTATTCGAACGTCGATGCTGCAATCGGCAATCGAGTCCGAGCTGTCATTGGCCCGCTTGCCACTTTGCCAACCAAACTGCTGGTCTGGCAACTCTATCCGCGACTGGGCATTCGCGCGTCGGACTTACGACCAGCGGACTGCATTGCGCAAACCGGGTGTCCAACCTTGGTGGTCTCGGGGAAACGAGACGTTCACACCACGGTGATCGAAACACGAGCAATGTTCGCGGCGGCACAAGAACCCAAATCACTATGGCTGGTCGACGACGCAGCACACGTCGACCTCTACCACCACAACGCCGCGTCCTATCAACAGCATGTCTTCCGCTTTCTCGAACAATCAATGCACAATGTGCTGCTGCCCGACTCGGATAACACTCCGTAGGCAGTACCCCATCACGCCGCCCACCAAGCTTCACCAAACAACAGACGGGCTCAAAAAAGGAACACGAAACAAGGTCAGGAGCAACACTGTTCGGCACAAAAGTTGCGAATGCAATTTCAGCAGCCTTCGGCACGCACCTAATTGAAAGGTGCCACCTCAGCTAAAGACACTACCCACCTAGCAGTTAGAACCGAATCGTCACCTCGAGTGCGAGCGATGAACCTGCGCCATGACGGCATCACTTGCACTCAAAAACAACACCAAAGCCAATCTCAAGGCGCGAATGATCCAGTGAGACAAAGCGATCCACTCTCTCCGGTGCAATCCTTGGCAACGCACCGGCGTCAAACGGACGCGGCGTGCCAGCCATCTCTTT
>JBAUHR010000796.1:0-3377 GCA_049680385.1 Rubripirellula sp.
GGAAACGGTCACAACTCACATGGCCACGGTGGAATCGTTCAGCCACACATTGATCATCACGACCACGTGATCCGGGATTCTCATGGTCACGTTCGAGGAATTCAACACCACGATGTGATTCACGGAGGTACCCATGGCGTTGTCCCTTCCATCGGTGGTACACATATTGATCACCACGACCACATCGTCCGCGACCGCCACGGACATGTGATCGGGACGCAGCACCACGACGTGGTACACAACGACTGGTCGCACATTGTCCCCAACACCATTCATGGTTACGCAACCGGACAGTACTACGTGCGCGGCGGTCAGTACTACTACTCGCCGCAGGTTTCAAGCCAGCACGTTGCCGCGAGACCAGTGATGTTGCCGTTCGGCGGATTCACCCAGTACAGCGATCTTTCCGGTCGATTGGAAACGCTCGTCAATGAGATTCTGCTCGACCTGCATTACAACTACTCGCACAATCGTGGTTTCGCGGAAACCTACCGTGAAGCCTACCAACTACTAGGCGTGGCAAAGTTCATTCATGCCGCAGAGCACAACAACGATCGCGAAGCCATGCGTTCCAAACTTCTGGGAACGGACCAGCTCTTTCATCACATCCAGGACGATGTGCGAGGTTGGACACGAATTCATCACCGCCAAATTGGTTCGCTCGGAATCGTGTCAAAGATGGACTTGGCCGAAGCAACGTTGCATCACTTGATGAACGATGTTGGCGTGTCAGAGTCAGCTCAGGCTCCACAACCAGGGGCTGCGCCAGCACCGCGTGTGGAGCAAGCTCCCCCGCCGCCTGCTGCACAACAAGGCTACGCACCCCAACAGGGAGCACGTCAGGGTTACGCGCCACAAAGACCGCCTGCTCAAAACTACTCGCCTCAAGGAAGCCCAGCAGCAACGGCAGCACCGTTAGGCAATTCTCCTCCGCCACCGACGGTCCAATAGCCGGTTCGTTGCCGTCCGCTTCCACCGGTAAGTCCTATCGGTGCGTCGTCAACGACGACGTCCAAGGAAACGACCGACGCGATGGCAATACTCTCGGTAGTCGTCCCCATGAAGTTTCTCGAGCCACGATTCTTCCGCGAACGGCGTGAGTATGAACGCCGCGATACCACCTAGACACAATGGGATCGCAAATGCCGATGCCGAAAGAATCGCCCAGCCAAAAATAATGGCGATGTCGCCAATGTATTGCGGGTTGCGGCTGTACCGATAAAGTCCGTCGGTTATCAGCGGCCCTTTACTGCCCGAGGTTGTCTTCAAACTCAATTGCCGAACTCCGGCCCATGCGAGGGCATTTCCTCCGACAATCATCGCCACGCCGACCGGCCAGCGAACGGCAGCAGGCCAGCGGAGGCTGTTCCAATCGAGCAGGCCAACCGCAATCAAGCCACCGAAAGAGAGAAGCGTAAGAAGCCAAACCACGTAGTACTGCCACGCCTGTTGTGCCGGAGGCGGCCAGATGCGCTTTGATGGCCGCATGACAGAATACGCGAGAACCCCAAGGATTCCGCTAAGCAGGATGGCGGTCAGGATGAATAGACCCAATAGCATAAAAATCTCGCGTCTGGCTTTTAATGACAACACTCTCCTAATGGCAACAATCCATGTCACATGCCGTCGTCAAGAGCGAGATTGACGACTGTTTTAACATCAACTGGACAGTCATCAGGCCGCATCGAGGTGGACTTCATTCTTTGCCTCGCCGAGAATCTTCACGCCGCCCCTGAGGACTACCGCCGCAATGATCATTCCGATGACCAAGTCGGGAACCTGCGATCCTGTCCACAAGACCAGTGCTCCCGAAATGATGACACCGATGTTCGCGATGACGTCGTTCGCCGAAAAGATGTACGAGGCTCGAAAGTTGACATCGCCTCCTTTGTGTTTCGAGATCATCTTCAAACAGATGGAATTTGCGACGAGTGCCACTGCGCCGATTGACATCATCGCAACACCGATCGGTTCGCCGTCTCCAAAGAAACGCCGACCGGCTTCGATCAGAACTCCAATGCCGAGTGCAATTTGCAATACACCACTGGCGGTCGCGGCTCTGCGGCGAATGCGTGCTGCTCTGCCAATCGCATACAAGCTGATCGCATAGACACTGGCGTCAGCCAGCATATCGAGCGAATCGGCCAGTAAGCCAGTCGAACTCGCGAGCAAACCCGCGATCATTTCTGCAACAAACATGGCAGCATTGATCGCCAAGACGACGCGCAGAGTCGATCGCTGCTCGTCGCCCGTCGCTTCAAACTCGCATCCGCAATCGGCCATGATCTATTCTGTCGGTTGAGGTGGTTGTACGCCGAACTTGGCTTCGTAGCGAGCAGCGAACTTTCCGAAGTTGTCCGGGTTGCAGGTGAAGCATTGCGATTCGGGTCGGTTGTGTTCGTCGCACCAATCATCTTTCGCTTTGAACTCCGCAATCAAAGACGTTTTGCACAACGCACATTCGTCCTCTGGCACGCCGTGTTCGTTGCACCACCAACCGCTGTGATCGTGCGAAGCCGTCTCAACTTCGGCCGGTTGTTCGTTGGCGACAGGCTCCGGTTTCGCACCGCAGCCCGTGAAGCCAACTGTTACCAACGCCGCAAACATCATTCCAAGAACTAAACGCATTGCATCTTCTCCGTGCAAGTAAATCATCAGCGAACATCGGCACCGAAACGGCTCGGTTGCCTTGAAGTTGTTTGTTCGCCAATTGTTTCAACATCTGACAACGATTCGCCATTGATTTCGCGAGTCGTACCGTTGCCCATTGAATCGTGTTTGTCCGAATGGATCGGACCTTGAAAAACTATGTAAAGCACTCGCAGCACCAACAACGACATCACCATCGCACTGATGACGCCGCCGATCACGACGGTTGCGAGCGGACGTTGCACTTCGGCACCCATGCCGGTGCTGAACGCCATCGGGATGAAGCCCAACGCCGCGACCAGCGTTGTCATCAACACCGGACGCAGGCGAGTCAACGCGGCTTGTTCAACCGCTTTCTCTAACGCCATTCCCTTCTCGCGAAGCTGGCGAATGCAAGACACCAACAGCATGTCATCGAGAACCGCCACGCCCGACAACGCGACGAAACCGACTGCCGCCGAAATTGAAAACGGCATGTCTCGCAGCCACAGCGCTATGATGCCGCCGGTCCATGCGAACGGGATTCCTGTGAAGACTCGCACCGTATCAACGATGTTTCCATATGTCATATACAGCAACGAAAAGATCAGCACCAACGCCACCGGCACGACGACCATCAACCGCTGCCGAGCGGCGATCATGTGTTCAAACTGTCCGCCGAACTCGATGTAGTAACGCGACGACGGCATCACGACTTGTTCGTCAATCTTCCGCTGAGCCTCCGCAAC
>JBAUHR010000797.1:0-4828 GCA_049680385.1 Rubripirellula sp.
TACGAGTACCTGGTCGAATCAATGCGTGCCCAATTCACCAGCCGTCCCGCACCATCGCTCCTGCCTGACACCAACGATCTGAAAACAGCCGCAGCCTAATTCATCACACCGGCCCGTGAACGGTTACATGTCCCCCGAGCAAATACGCGGCGGGTCGGTCGACGGTCGCAGCGATATTTATTCGATCGGGTGCATGTTGTACGAGTGTTTGACGGGCAATCCGTTATTTGCAGGTGATTCCATTTCAGAGGTTTTGAATCTGCACATAAATACCCGCCCACGTATTGAGTTGACGGCAGCGTTGCAAGATTCTCTCGTGCCCCTGATTGAAAAATGCATTTCTAAATCGGCGAACGACCGGTACCAGGATGTAGCCAGTCTGCGCGGTGCTCTGGACATCGACGATGGGGAAACGCTTGCGTCGCGAAGTTTACAAACAGGCGCTGACTGCTTGTAGGTCAAGTAATCAGGATCGGTCTCTGTGTCGCGACCCGTATAGACAATTCACAGTTGGTTTGTCCAAACTCCACACCAAAAGAAAGCACTTTGCATCATGAAAAAGTTACTGATCATCTTGATAATGGCGTCAGCACTGCAGGTTACCCATGCACAGGCTGAGCCTTCTGCATCTGCGTATTCATCAATAGAGACATTGCTTCGGAAAAATTACATCGGCGGAAGTTCTCGCAACCAAACCGAAGTAATGCAGTCGGCGTTTGCTGACAATGCAACGTTCTATTTGACAATCAAAGATGAGTACCAAAAGTTGTCACTCAATGGCTATCTGTCCTATTTCAAGAATGAACCCGGGAAGTTCAATGGACGATACGGAAAGGTGCTGTCCATCGAAGTGGTGCAAGATATCGCAAATGCAAAAGTAGAAATTTCCATACCCGACAGGAAAATCGCTTACATCGACATGTTCTTGCTAAAGAAGACGAGCGAAGGCTGGAAAGTCATTAGCAAAACTGCAACGAAGATTGACAGAGAGCTGAAGTGAACTTCAGGCCTTTGCTTGAACCCGTCAGGATGGGGCTTTCACGCGTCGATCACCATCCGTCCTGGACGGTGGCGTGAATTTCTTCAAAATGCATGAATCCACCTTGACCGAACGGTCCAGGTTGCTATCCTGGGTAAACCTAGACTGAATGGTCAAGGTTGCGAACGAGCGTTCCCAACGCCCGCACTCAAAACTTAGACGGTCGGTGGGAACCGGCCCTTCACGTATCGCAAAAACGATCCTCGCCTCGGCTTCTCTGGCAACCGCCAGATGGCATAGGCAAACACTTTCAACGCCGTTCTGTCGAGCGGCGTCCGTTCCGAACCGATTCCTAACTTGGAGATTACCATGCAACGTACGTTTCTTTCAGCCATCTTCGCCCTCGCGTTCGCCCTACCAGTCTTTGCTGACGACGCGCCGCGAGTCGGCATCGTACTCACCAACCACACCCAGCTCGGCGATACAGGTAAGCCAACGGGTTTCTATCTTTCGGAAGCCGCATGGCCATGGAAGACGTTCACAGAAGCCGGTTTCGAGGTCGTTTGGCTAAGCCCCAAAGGCGGGGTGGCACATATCGACCCGATCAGCCTTGGCGAAGAAGATTCGGCGAGCGTCGCGTTCCTTAAAACCATGACAAAGGATGGCCATACGGTGACCACCAACAAGATCGAGGGTCATGACGCGAAGTCGTTTTCCGCGATCTTCGTCGCCGGTGGGCACGGCACGATGTGGGACCTGCCCCAGCACAAGCCACTTCAGAAGCTTCTTGCTGGAGTTTACGAAAACGACGGCGTGGTCGCCGCAGTCTGCCACGGTCCGACAGCGCTGCTGAACGTAAAGTTAAGCGACGGCAAACGCCTGATCGCGGGCAAGCAGGTCGCCGCATTTACCGATGCCGAAGAAGAAGCGATCGGGCTAAGCAAAGTCATGCCGTTTCTGCTTTCTTCCACGCTCGAATCGCACGGTGCCAAGCTGGTCGATGCAGAGAAGTTCACGAGCAATGTTGTCGTGAGCGGGCGATTGGTCACTGGCCAAAACGCGATCTCAGCCGAAGGCACTGCCGAGGCTGTCGCTAAGCTGATGAAAACCAAATAGTTCAGACCAACGTTTGTACGACAAGTTAACCAAAAATATTCGATAGGACGATTCAAATGGACGCAATTGCAGCAATTAAGTTTTCTCTGGACATGTCAGAAAGTGTCTTCATGAAATACGTGGGCGATCTCTCTGACGCAGAGCTGATGCTGAGGCCCCACGCCGAGTGCAATCACACGAACTATCAGATTGGTCATCTCATCTGCTACGAGAATGAAATGATCACCAAGTTCGCGCCAGGTTCGATGCCGGAACTGCCGGCCGGATTCAACGAAAAGTACTCGGAGGAGAATGCTAAGTCTGATGACGCGAGTCAATTCGCGACGAAGGAGGTTCTCATGTCGACTTACAAGGCACAGCGTGAAGCGACCAAGAAACTGCTTGACGGCCAATCCGTGGCTGACTTGGACAAGGAATCGGGAATCGATTACGCGCCAACGCGTGGCACGATGATCAGTATGCAAGCTTCTCACTGGATGATGCATTGCGGTCAGTGGGTCATCATTCGACGCATGGCTGGCAAGGCAGTTGTCATCTAGACGCAAGGTAACCCAATTGGCTTTGAAGTTTGCCGGGATCGGGTAAGTGAAGACGTCATCTTTTTGCAGACGTCCCAGAGTCCAGGGGCCAAGAAAGTTCTCCATGTAGAACGTAGGTTGCAAGCCAAGGAATGTCATTCCTTCTGCATTCATCTGCTTGACGACGTTCGCTCCCGGGTCGGTCGCGGCTTGTTCGCTGCCTTCGGGAGCTACCGGACCAGCTGTGTTCCAGATGACTTTGGAGATGCCTGCGGACTTGGCTGCTTTGATCGCATTGACACCATAGCCGATGCCTTCTTCGTTGGTGTCACGGAAGGTCGGAATCAGCAAGAAGATCGCGTCGCAACCTTCACTCGCGCTGACTAGCGAATTCAGGTCATCCATGTGACCAATCGCAACTTCAGCTCCTTTGTCTTTCCACGCTTGTGCTTTTTCTTCACTGCGAATCAGGACGCGGATCTCGTGGCCACGGTCCATCAAGATTTGTGTTCCTGCGCCTGTCTGTGAGCCATTCGCTCCGTAAACCAAAATTTTCATCGTAAGTTCCTTGTGATTGAATTGTTTCGAGTTGTTGAAGTTGTCGCTTCGATTTGCGTTCAACTTCTTTCACTGTTTAGGGGCGATAGACGTTGGGTTTATTACCACCAAAAATGAAATTCCTTTATAGGGATTGGTAGACCAAAGCTGACAACTAGGCCAGGATTCGCGTTCTCAATCCAGATTCGACCGCCATGCTCCTCAATGATTGAACGACTGATTGCCAAACCTAGCCCCATTCCTTCTCGTTTGTTCGTGCTGAAAGGTTCAAACAAATCGTTGGCTTTGGACGCGTCGACGCCGGGCCCGTTGTCCTCCACGGAAACGACAACTTCGACACCGATCGCCCGCACGGAAACGGTAATGATTCCACCAGAGTCGTTCGTGAGTATCTGTAGAGCATCGCATGAATTGCGGATGAGATTGACGAGCACCTGTTCGATTTGAATCTGATCACCCAGGACGTTGGGGACAACGCCGATTGCCTTCACGCTGGTCTGCACGTTTGAGCGAATGAAATCCACTCGTAGCATCGCGAGCGTGTCGTCAATGATGCTTTTCAAGGAAATGGAGCCAAACTCGTTGTCGGACCGACGAGCAAAGCCACGTAGGCTGGTAATGATCGCGTTGCTACGCTCTACCTGATTGCAGATTTCGCCTATCCAGTGATGCATTTTCTTCGCTGCTTCGGAATCTTCCTCTTCCAGCAACTTTCGCGAGGCAAAGGCATAGTTCGAGATCGAACTGAGTGGCTGGCGTATCTCATGCGTGATGCCGGCGATCATTTCACCAAGACTCGAGAGTCGTGACGCGTGCCGAATCTGTTCCTCTTTCTGCTGGAGTTTTTCCTCCGCCTCAAGCAACTGCGTCACGTTGCGACTGACGGTCTGGAAGCAAATCAACTCGCCCTTGCCATCAAATAATCCGCGAACATTCCAGTCCTCCCACTCAAGGGTGCCGTCCGGTCGACAAACCTGTAGACGACAGCCACGCATCGATTCGTTCGGCGTGATCGAGTTGAGAATGTCTTTCACTCCCAGACGCTCGGTTTCGGGAATCAAGCTAAACAAGTTTGTGTCACGAAGGGTTTCGCGAGTCAGTCCGTTGGCTTGCAGGTATGCACGGTTGGCAAACTCGATCTTCCCCTTTGTGTCGAACCGAAGGATCAGTTCGTTCTGATCTTCTACAATCGAACGGTAGTTTTCCTCGCTCTTGGTGAGTTCCCATTCGGTTCGCTGCCGAGCTTCGATCTGTTGCAGAAGGCTGCTGTTAAACTCGCTCAATTGCGTGGTTCGTTCCTGGACCTTTTGCTCGAGGGTTTCTTGGGCTTCGACAAGGTCATGTGTTCGTTCGGTCACGACCTCTTCGAGAGCTTCCAGTCGCCGACGCGTACTGTGTGTCCGCCACTGGATTGCGCCAATGGTCAAGCCAACGAGGCACACGCCGTAGCAAGCGAACGCAAGAGACGAACGAAACCAAGGGGGAGTCACGTGAAAGTCAATTCCGGCAACGGGTGTCAGCTGAAAGTCAGCACCTCGGGCCCGAACTTCAAAGCGATAGTCGCCGGAGGCTAGTGAGCGAAAGTTCTGCTCGCTTTCGTCGGTCCAGTCGGACCAATGTTCGCTGTCCCCGATCAAACGGTACTGATAGCTGGGGC
>JBAUHR010000798.1:0-6100 GCA_049680385.1 Rubripirellula sp.
TGCAAACCTCACCCGAATCAAACTGTTCATTGCGTTGTGGCCGCGGCATCGCTCATTTCTCCCTGAAAAAGTGGAACCCAAATCTTAACAAACGTCCCGAGGCTGTCAACGGAGGGTGGCTGGCACCTTGCGTCGTTAGCAACGGAGGGTGGCTGGCACCTTGCGTCGACCTTGCGTCGTTAGAGTGATTGACGACAGGTTCTTCATGCTCTGGGTGGGGTTCATCTGTTTCTTTCAAGGATAACGTCCGAGATCACCGAGTACCGCCATTGTGATCTCCATTTGTAAAAACCCGATGCGGTACTTCGGTGAATCTCATGGTTCTACGTCGTCTTGGGGGCGGCTGGGGAAATAGTGCCCATTCAAGAGCCTACCATCCTCATCTTTGTGATAA
This sequence comes from Rubripirellula sp., assembly GCA_049680385.1. Lineage (GTDB taxonomy): Bacteria > Planctomycetota > Planctomycetia > Pirellulales > Pirellulaceae > Rubripirellula. The sequence continues at coordinate 395 of JBAUHR010000798.1, forward strand.
CTATATGCGAAGCATCCAGAGTCAACACACCGTACATCGAACATAGTCGGTGATCCACTCGCAGCAAGCGAGCCGTTGCAGATCGGGCATACGTGCGATGAGTCAGGATCGCGTTTTATCATGTCAATGGATTGTCGTATTTTTGCGTTGTTTTGTTCTTGGCGCTGCCGGCGTCTTGGCGTCCATAGATAGTACTCGTGGTCGTTTCGAGGGCTAAATGTACGGGTTTCAAGGTTGTATGAGACATCTGCCTTGAGCGTGGACTCTCCCGATACGCTTTGGAACTGCACGTTCAGCGAGAAGATGTCGCGGACCAAGCTATTGGGGCCGCAATAACGCTTGTGATTGAAGGTCGGCGTGATGGTACCTGTCGCATCAAGCAACGGTTCTCCCAGCTGTTGCGAGGCAGTTTGCTGCAGCAAGTGCTCTAGCGCATCAAAGAAGGATGCATTCACCAGCGTACGATGATGAACCGTTCGGAGTTTGACGACTCGCAGTTGTTCGACAATACGCATCAGCTCAGGATCGTAGAACGGCCGAAATCACGGGGAACGGGCGAACGACTTGCAAGCAGACGTGAAAACGGACCACCCGTTCTCCCGTGCATTTCATGGTTCTGCCTTCTTTTCGCTGGCCCATTTTCGATGTGATTCAGGGACATCGTCCGCCCATCGAGGATCGTTGCGTTCGTGCAGCGAAGGTGAGTCAGAAATTGCATAGGCGTAAGCAGCTACCAGTTTATCGTAGTCCGCCTTGGTTTCGTATCCCGGCTCTAGCTTTGAGTTTAGAATCCTCAGTTCAGTGAGCACTTGATCCACGTTGCCGTTCTCCAACTCCACAATCGTGTTTTCAATCAGGTCCTTGGATGCAGCACCGTACCAAGCATTCGCGTTCCAAATTTGAAATGACCCAGCAACACTGCCTGCGATCCAGGCGACACCGAATGACATCGCGAGCGATGCTATTCCAAGACCAATCCGAATATTTTTACGCGGTTGAAACTCGGACACGAGCCATGCAAGCGATGTAGCAAGAACAACGATAGCGACCAGTCCAACCGTTGCTGTGATGATCATGTTGAATCGTTCAGGGATAGGTCGGTGGCAGAACGTCGGCATTCACCGAGGCACGGCGAATGACCTGAACTCAGAAAAAAACTCGACTCCGTGCCTTCGGTGCAATGCTTGGTTATCCGAAAGAAGCACAAGCACAAACGTGAAGGCATAGACATCACATCCCTAAGGACGGTGCCGCCATAGCCAACCAAATGAGTAAGACCGTCACAGCACCGTATCGTGTCCACCAGTCTACAGGACGCTTACGCGTAAGATCGACGGACACCGCTATTAGTGTCGCAAATGTCGGGATCGCCCAAAAAATTGGATATGAATGATAGAGGATGAATCGCGGGATATGAGGTGAGAGGTCAAGATGAATATCAGCCGCAACACATATCGTGCTCAGCGCGAAACCGAGCCAAGTAATGCGCCACGCAATTCTTTGCCTTCGCGTTTTGTAAATCACGAATGCGAGAATTGGAAGACTGAGAACATACCCGACGTCTGCTGGAAAGTCGCGGTGCCAAACGCCAAGTATCGTGCCTCGCGAATCCGCGATGCCCGCCGGGAGCTCAACGGAAAGACGCGTGCGGACAACGAGCGTTGCGAATAATGTTAGCGCCCAGTCCATCAGGCACATGCATGCGATGATCAGCGACAGCGTTTTTCCCGGACTATCCCAAAACTGCCTGCTTCGAGCAGCAATCGCGAACAACGCCAATGCACACCCGTAAGCTACGGCAATGAGCACGTCAAATGGACCGGCCGGGGGAATCGAGGCCAAACCACGGTAGTGAACATCGATTGGAAAGCGAAGGAACACAAGACCACGGCTGACAAAAAATGCGAAAGCAATGCAAGAGGTGATCCAAAGGAGATGGCGAATCGCAAGGCGTTCCGAATGATCTATCGTCGCGTTCTTCATCTGATTCGGATAACGGTGGAGATCACCGAGATCGCGCATTGTGGTGACCATGCAAAAAACGCGCCGCCGCGATCTTCGGTGAATCTCATGGTTATTTGGCAACCTTCGCGATTGCCGGGGTAGGCGTGAGTTGGTGGAATCCGCTTTCGTCATTGCAGCCGATCGAAACCAGTCGTCCGCCGAGGTACTCGACGCGCAGCCCGCAGTTGTAGGACCATAGTTCCGTTGTGAAGCCGCAGCGGTAACCATCAGGTTCTGTCACAAGTCGGCGGTTAATATCATCCTCGTGATCGCCAAGCGATAGATATGGCGAAAGTTCCGCAAGCTTTTCGGTCTTGGAACTGTCGCGGCGAAGGATGGTTCGCACACGATCAATCGGCGTGGGTCTGTGCCAGTAAGCAAAACCAACCGCAAGCAGGGTTGTTACGGCAACGATTGTTCGAATTGAATATCGCATCGCTTTAGGGATTGGCAAAATCAAATAACGCCCGAGATCACCGAGTACCGCCAATGTGATCTCCATTTGAAAAAACCCGATGCGGTACTTCGGTGAATCTCATGGTTCGTCGTTAGGCGTTGCCCAGCAAGACCACGTGCTCGATAACGTAAAGTTTATTCAAGCTGCGACCAGCCGTTTCGGTCGTTTCCGATTCGCAAAACAATGAAGAGAATCAGAAGCCCAATTAGCGAACCAAGAACTTGCTGGATAGTTAGCCCTGCGGCAAGATTCACAACGGATCCAAAAGTATATGTCAGCACCAGTCCCCAGAACCCCCAACGCTTCCAACTGAAAAGAGCGAGAAAGAATACAACATTCAGAATCCCGCCGATTGTTAGTGCGGGGATCACCCAATCTGGTGCACTAGGATGGAGTTGTGTTTGAATTGCTTGTCCGTTTACCAGGTAGACGATCACGACGATTGCGTTCATCACAAGCATCAGCAGCAGCCACGCGGTAAGGCATCCATGTCGCTGTTTAGTATCAGGCTCGCCCTTTCCATCCGCCTTCAGAAAATCAGGGAGATTGATTGCGTCGCGGTCATCACCAGTTCCATCTTCCATACGCTAGTTGCTGCTCAAAGTGAGTTCGATGCGTCTCAAATTCGACGAACGGTAACGATCACCGAGGACCGGAAGTTGATTTTCCATTGTCAAAACGCGACGCCCGGTCCTTCGGTGCATCGGATGGTTCGTCGTTGTCCACGGGGGCAGATCCGTCGTTGGTTCTTGAAAGGTCGGGGGTGGAAACAGACTTTGTCGCAGACGGCGGCAGCATTTTAGTGTCGACCAACGTTACAGATTTAATCGCAGACGACCCATTGTGAGCTTCAAGGTAGTTCCTGGCGTACGTTTCGACAAACGATCGGTCACCCGCTTTCACGCTTGCATAAAGGCTATGGCTGGCATAAACGATGTTGTCTAGACAATGCTCGATCGTATGCGACAGCACTCGATCGTGGGAGAGCTCAATTCGTACGGTCAGTCGCACGTGGACGCCTGAGCTATTGTTGTTCACGTCGCGAACAATCTCATGTATGAGTTGCCCGGCGTCAACAAACGCCTCTTGTCGGGGGCCATCCGCTGGAAAACCAGAAAACCCTTTGTTGCTGAATTGAGCCTGGATTCCGAACCAAGCGACAAGCATTGAGATCATCAAGCAGACTAGCATGAATAGGAGCAAGCTGTAGCGTGGCCGCGACTTGTCATTGGATTGCCGAATCAAGGTATCCCTTATGTCGACGAACGGTACGCATCACCGAGTCGGGAAAGATGATTGTCCATTCGTAAAACCACGCAAGCCCGACTTCGGTGGATGCGATGGTTATCCCTCTTTTTCGTCTTCTGAGTTCTGTTTTTGAGTCTCTTCTTGCTTCTTTTGCTTGGCGTCGTCAACTGACTTGATCGTTTCGATCACGGAATTGAAATGCGATACGTCCTGCGCCACGAGTAGCCCTGGAAGGGCATCTCCTGTTGAGCGGTTCGCGATATATGCAGAGATACTGCCAACAATTTGAACGCCATGTGACGGAGTCGAGTAGAAAACCGGTCCGCCGCTAACGCCATTGATCGCAACACCATCGATTAAATATGCACTTCGGTGATCGCGTCGTGCACTGATTGGCCCATTGAAGAAGCATGCTTGATTGTTTTCGATGGCAGGATAGCCGAGCCATCCAACCTCGGTTCCGATCGGAAGTGTCTGGTCCGTAGGAAGGAGGGGGATCAGTTCATCAGGAAGATTCAATTCTTCAGTTGGCACCATAATGAATGCCGAATCGATGCTTCGGTCGATGAAAATTATCCTCTGCTCTTCTTCCAGAAACACTATATCGCCACCGTCGTTAGGACGTAGCCTAATCGATTGATGCCATTTCTCTGCTTCATCCACAACGTGAGCGGCAGTAGCGATTCCGCAGAAGGTTTTGTCGATATTGTATGCGCATAAAAAACCAGTGCCCGCACCATCTTGCGTCTCAATGCGAAATAGATAGTCGGAAAAACGAGCGACGACAGAATCCCAGGCCATTTTTGTTGCTTCTCTTTGAGGTAAATCTTTGTGGGGATAACGGCCGTGATCACCGAGCACGGCCCATGTGGTAACCATTTGTAAAAGACCGATGCCGTGCTTCGTGTGAATCACATGGTTATTCGCTCGGTATGGGTTGTACTCGTACGATTTCAATCTCAATGTGCGGGAACGCGTCACTCAACTGTCCGATGTCCGCATTCTCGGCATCGGTAGTCGTAGTTCGGCTTTGTGTCAGGGCGTGCGGTACGACGGCAATGTGACGAAGATTCGGGAGAAAACGAAGATGCTCAATCATCGTTGGGGTGTCGTAGCCTTCGTTGATGCTGACGCCAGTGACATCAGTGGGGCGAACCGGAGATTCGCGGATAGAGATGCTGACCTGGCGAACCGGAGGCTCTTTGGTATAGACGCCGGTGGGGCGAACCGGAGAATCGGCCTCGTAAACCTGCGCGGCACCGTGCAGAAGCACGTAATCAATTGCATCGTATCCGCGTCGGTCCACAGGGACATGCAGCGCAAAACGCGTAATTGCATGAATACATAGAGCAACGAGCAGGATTGACGCGACGACGAAAGGTCTTCTATTCATTTGTACAACAATGCGGGTGGAAGGATTTCAGTCGAATAACGTTACGGATCACGGAGTACGGAAGGTTGGCTCGCCATTTGTGATTACTGGCAAGCCGTACTTCCGTGCATCCGATGGTTATGCGCACCACATGATGCGGCATGTTTTTGGTTTGGTTGAATGTTGATTCTACCGGCGAGCGGATGTGAAATGCAAGTTCCGCGCATCGTCCGAGCAAATTCAGCGCACCGATTCGCCCCGGCGTGGATGTTTCCGAAGTCGAAAACCTGCTGCCAGCCGATCACAAGCGATCCAATGGCATCATCAGACCTGCGCACCTGAAGTACGCTCGATGCGGCCGTAGTGAAAGACAGTTTCGGCACGTGCCAATCACAACCGTAGTCGAAACGCTGCCGCTCGTAGATCAAGAATGTTCCACCGGGATCACCCGGGCCGAGCACCAATCGCGAGCACTGACCGACTGAGCAATCGAAGTAAAGGCAGACGCGATATCAGTTATCGAGTCAGTCGCATAACGTCGGTGATCAGCGGGGACGGGCGAACGACTTGCAAACAGACGAGAAAACGAACCACCCGTCCTCCGTTGCATCACATGGTTCTGTCG
>JBAUHR010000799.1:0-2239 GCA_049680385.1 Rubripirellula sp.
CGCAAACCGTGCCGTGGTTACCGTTGAGGACTGCCAGGTCACAATGATCCAGTACAGGCTCCATCGGTAAGGGCTGACTGGTAATCACGACATTCGCGGGGGCACTTGCCTGGAGTTCCACTGCAGCTGCATTGTCAATGACCAGCAACGCTTCGACCGGCAAACTTCCGATCACTCGCACCAGATCCGGTAGTGTGGGCATCGGTTTGAGGTAGGCAAACAGCTTCGGTCCGTCTTTCTGTGTCCATTGCTGGACCAGTTCTTCATTAGTCGTCGCGGCGTTCACAGACCATGTGCCGAAGTATTCGCAGTCTTCTCGCTGGCCATAGTGATCCAGCTCCGGCCAGGTGGTCAGCAGATTGGCATCAAGATCATGGAACATGCCTGCCAGCTCACCGATGACTGGAGCCTGCAACTGACTCAATGCCACATTAATATGGCCCACCAGACGCTGTTCATCTTGAAGGCATTGATCTGCGGGCAGCGATTGCCATGTCGCCATTAGCGGCATCGGGTGTTCAGCACGTGGACAGCAGAATCCAGTGCCAATAGACGCTTGGCGAGCCGACAGTCCCCGAGACGCCAGAATCGCGGTTGGACTGTGATCAAATACAATCAAATCCGGATTTAAGGACGTCAGTATGTCCCGCCACGCTGCGACGTGCTGCGTCAGTGCTGTGACGTCCTCATAGCCCAGGTTTAGCAGGATGTGTCCGTAGGTGGGTGGATTGGAAACGAAAGGTACTGGCGTTGAAAGCTTAGCCGGAGCCTGCACGATTTCGACTTGGCTGGCTTCAAAAAACGGCTCGACACGAAACAGCTCCTTCACAATCAGAACGACTCGCCATCCTTCAGCAACGAATCGTTTTGCCACAGGACTAAACGGTCCCACATGACCGTATCCGGTACCCATTTCCCAGCAATAAACAACAGTTGGCAAGGGCCTGTTTCCAGCAACACAGGTATGGTTGGGTAAGTCTAAGAGGGGATGCTACACAGCATGTACTCTTGTGAAAACCGAGCGCGGGCGGCGGTACTGCGAAGTATCGATTCGATAGCGGAACATCCAGCTCCCGCTATTCTGTTTTCTGCGCGTGGTAGCCCATGATTAGTGGACTCCGGAATTTGGATTTTGGCGATAGGTTTGTTGAAGTAATTTTCTTCGAAGTCGTTTGGTCATTTGACTGGTGGAGGTTCAATGAGTCCTTCGATGCATTAGAAGACGCTCAGGCGTATTGCTTTCCAATTTCGATTGCAGGCGTGAAATTTGGAACACGAAAATTCAGTCTCGCTTGCGACAAAGGCCTGAACGGACGACCTTGAGGTACACGGGCTCCTGCGTTGCAGACAATCCGTTGGTGGTCTGCTTTCGCCGGGTACACCGAGATTGGAACGGTCGGAATTCCGTGGGCGAAATGACGACAGTTACTATGTCAAGCGTCTGCATTAAAGCGCTCAGGAGGGCGTGACAGTGGTCAAGAAAGCTTGACGACATCGAACGGTTCCCCCTGAGCACGCAGCGAGTTTCTCGCAGCGGTTTCGAGTATGAACGTCGTGGTGACGCAATGATGCAATGAAGACACTTGCGCCGACGCTAGCCGTGTCCGCGATCGCTGAAGATTCGGAAATCACAGCATCTGAGAATTCCTGACGCACTCTTCGGCTACCGGTTAGACGAAAAACAAGGTGCACACGCCCTAATTCGATACACGTTTTTCGATCTTCCATGCCCGCACCGATCGTGTTAGGACTTCGTCCCTGCCGTCACGGATGAGGTCCAGGTTGGCAGGTGTGGCGACGTTTCTTCCCCATAATCCTGAGTCAGACGGAATGCGGGCTCCATCGGCCCGCAATAAATGGTCGGCTGGATTGGCAGATTGGCTCGCACCCGTATTGGCTTCGCGACTGAGAATCAGAAACATGTCGACTTCGGGTACAAGCCGAGTGTCTTGCACTTTAGCAACGCCATCGACAAACCAGATTAGTTTTTCCGGAGTCCACAGTAGTCCAATCTTGTGCCAACCTTCATTGATACTGGGAATGTGGATCGCGGTCTCGCCGTCATCTCTCAATTCGTTTTTCGTTGAGGGAGGATTTGTCGCCCCGCCAATGCACTTCATGAGCAAAATCTCGTTTGCGCGAACGTCTTTGGGGTCGTTGCTGCTGCGGTCTGCGGCGAGTTCGTGTTCGTAAATATCGATTTCGAGTCCGTTGGCGGGGTCGCTGTCGTATGCATGAC
>JBAUHR010000800.1:0-2535 GCA_049680385.1 Rubripirellula sp.
GTATTCAGTTGTTCCACGGCAAAGGTCGAGCGTGGCCCGGAGTCGAGCCGCAGATTCAAACGCTCAGTTCGACTTGGGATTCGCTGATCAGCCATGTCGCGGATGAAACCGACCGCCTCGGGCTGAAGTTTACGATGCAAAACTGCCCCGGCTGGGCAATGTCGGGCGGCCCATGGATCACGCCTGACAACGCAATGCGACACTTGGTCACCAGTCGGATGAATATCACCGGTGGTGACCAGGTTTCGATCGCCTTGCCCGTCCCGCAGTCCAGCGAAGAAGACTGGCGTGACTATCGCGACATCACCGTGCTGGCGTTCCCAACGCCTGCGATTGATTCAGGAAATTGGATCATTCCCGATGCTGTTCAAAGCAACCTCAAAGACGCGCCTTGGAACGCACTGCTTGCCGGCGACGAGGTCGCTGTTCAGATCCCGGTTGCCAGTGGCGAGCCGAATTGGGTCGAGTTCTCCTTTGACGAACCAATCACGCTGCGGTCGATCGAGTTGCCGCCGATCGAACTGTTGATGAAGCGATTCAACTTTGACCCGAACTCAACGATCACGATCAGTACACCGGATAATGGTGTCTGGAACGAACTGGTCACACACGTGGTTCCACGAGGCAACTGGCAAGACCGCCAAGGTGAAGTTCCCTACGTACTTGCCATTCCCGATGCGAACAGCAATCGATACCGAATCCATTTTCACAACAAACGGCCGATGGAGCTTTCGCAGCTTCGTCTATCCACAACGGCCCGACTGCAGGATTGGCGTGGTCAAGCTGGCTACGCACTACGCAGCCTCCATCGTGCCGAGTCACCCCACCAGTCGGTGGACGCATGGATCCAGCAAGACGCCATCGTCGACATCACCGACCACGTTGACGCGTCAGGAAACCTCTCTTGGGATGCGCCAGATGGAAATTGGACAGTGGTCCGGTTTGGTCACGTCAACACCGGAGTAACAAACAAGCCTGCGCCACCCGAGGCCACTGGGTTTGAATGTGACAAACTCTCACCGGCTGGCGCGGAACAACATTTTGCCGGCTACATCGGTCGCCTATCCGAAACGGGCGGAGCCGCCGATGGTGGACGCTTGAAGGGCATGTTGATCGATAGTTGGGAGTGCTACACGCAGACGTGGACGGCGGAAATGGAACGTGAATTCGCCAGTCGTCGTGGCTATTCGCTGCGTCCGTGGATGCCCGCACTGGCCGGATGGGTCGTGGGCGATCACCGATCCAGCGAACGTTTCTTGCGTGATTGGCGAGCGACGATCAGTGATCTGATTGCCGAAAACTACTATGGCCGGTTAGCCGAACTGGGACGCGAACGCGGACTGCAACTTTCGTTTGAAACGTCCGTCGGCGACGTTTCACCGGGTGACATTTTGCAGTACTTCAAATCGGCTGACATACCGATGTGTGAAGTCTGGCAACCGAACGACCCGCACGACGGCGGGCTGGAAACCAAACCGATTGCGCCGACTGCATCAGCCGCCCACATCTATGGCAAACCACGGGTGGCGGCGGAAGCCTTCACGTCCGTGCCCATGAACTGGCATGAACATCCGTTTGCGCTCAAGAACGTTGCCGATCGCAGCTTTGCACTGGGCGTGACACACATGGTGTTCCACACGTACACACATAACCCGCGTGATGAAGTCCCCGGGACGTCGTTCGGCAACTCGATCGGAACGCCATTCTTGCGTGGTCAGACGTGGTGGAAGCACATGCCAGCATTCACGGACTACTTGGCTCGCTGTGGCTTTCTGCTGGAACAAGGACAACCGGTTGCGGACGTGCTTTGGTACCTCGGTGACGACGTCGATCACAAGCCAAGACAGGACGCGCCGTTTCCAGCGGGCTACCATTTCGACTATCTCAACGCGGACGCGTTGCTGAATCGGATCAGCGTCGACGACGGTGACTTGGTGAATCCCGAAGGCAACCGATGGCGCGTCCTTTGGTTGCCACGCGAAACGTGCCGGCGCATGACGCCTGTGTCGCTTCAAAAAGTCAAAGATCTGCTTGTGGCGGGTTGTACCGTGATCGGCGAGGCCCCCGAATCGAATCCGTCGCTTAGCGGTGGGGAATCATCAGACGTGGCGTTCGACAAGTTGGTTCACGATCTGTGGGGCGATGCATCCACCGGCGATCGCCGGATCGGCAAAGGTCGCTTGCTTTGGGGCGACAGCTTGCAACAGATGCTGGCGACGCGCGGCGTCAAACCAGACGTCAGTGGAACTTTGCCCGAGCGATGGTGTCACCGACGCGTCGATGACACCGACATCTATTTCGTGATCGGCGATCGACTTCAAACGCTCGACGCCAATCTGCATTTTCGGTCCCGTGGAACGCCCGAGTTTTGGGATCCGGTCAACGGCAGCGTCACTCCAATCGCATCGTTCAAGACGACCGACGACGGCACAACGATCCCAGTTCAATTGCCAGTCGCTGGTTCAACGTTTGTCGTTTTTCGTCCCAAACCAACCGTTTCCGGCATTGAGCGAATCGCGTTCAACGGAAACGTGT
>JBAUHR010000801.1:0-2958 GCA_049680385.1 Rubripirellula sp.
CCGCTTGTGAAATCACAAGCGGCTTTTGAGTGGAGGATAACGGGATCGACTTTATTTTCCCCAACTGTTGGTATCAAAGGACTTACGTCAACAGCCGGTTGGCTTATCCGAACAGTTATCCGAACACTTTCTAGCACCAGATTGCTTCTCGTCATCGCTATTTGGTAACGGCAATCTAGTCATCATTGCTTGGTCCCTCAACCCACAACGGTCCTAATGCCCTTCGACGGTTCCGAGCATCTCGCCATCTTGATCGAGGATCGATTCGCCGCTGACGGAAATCGTCTTATCGAGTAGCAAGATAGTCGTCTCATCTCGGCTCAAGTTTGATGGCTCAAACGTATCGCTGTACTGTTCGCCCTTGGAAATCCGCACCGACCGAATCTGACCACGGTAGTAGTGCAGTAGCTTGTCCTGACCGACATTTCCAATCACGAAGATCGTGGAACGGCCTTTCGACGAGCCGGGGACGTTCGCCACCAATTTGCCGTTGAGGTAGAGCCGTGTGTCCGTTTCGGTGAAGACTGCTGCGACATGCGACCAAATTCCTGGCACGACGGCTGCCCTGGAATTGACCATTCCCTCGATGTGTTCGACGGAAAGTAGCGATCCGCAAAGGGCGATGCCCAAACCATATTCACCGGGAATATCGCTTCCGATGATGAACTGGCAGTTGTCATCTGTGTACGAGGCAGGCTTGATCCAGGCTTCGAGCGTGACGGGCAGGGTTCGTTCTAAATTTGTAACAACACGGGTGCGACCGTCGAAGTGCATGACTCCGTCTAGGATCTGAGCTAATCGGACCATCCTCCTCGCTTGTTCTGATGAAGCACGCTTTCGATGCGTAATAGAAATCTCAACTCCAAACAGAGAACAACGAATGGCTTACGGAACCGGTGTGACCCAATGTCCAAAGTGCGGTGCGGTCGGAACATACAAGATCACTATGCAACAAGGAGGCCAAGTCATTTCCTGCAACACATGCAGAAAAAACTTTCACGCCGAAGTTCGGCAGGGACAATTCACAGGTAAAAACCATTAGCCTCTTCACGGCCATCAGATGGAGCTTGCAAGATGTTGAAACAAAATAGTTCGCCAGAGATTCTTGTTAGCGTGACGCCCTGTCCGGGCTACGGTATTTCTGTCGAGGAAGAAGAACAGCGTCTATTGGCACCGTCCGAACGTTGGATGGCTCCATTGGAAAAGTGGGACGAAATCCGAAGATACGCAATCGATCAATCGTTCTACTCGATTCCTGACTTCGTTGCACATTGCGAGGATGAAATTCAAAAGATACTGCCCGATCCCGAATACTTCGATGCTCTCATCCTCCCACGGTCGGAAAAGACCGTGGCTGCGATTCGTGGTCGGCTTTGCTTCTCTGGTTTTGAAGTTCCCGAATGGCATGTTCCGTTGCTCTTTCTTCAACCTTGGAACTTGGGAACCCCGAAGTTTCACCCGGTCCTGGTTTCACTGATGACCAAGTACGAACGGAACTGTTGTCAGTTCGGGTTTTTCGAAGTCCGTGTTATCACGCACAGTCGAGTCATTGCCATGCGACATCCGGCTCGGCTAGTAACCGCAATAAACGAGGCAACCGGGGAGACGGTGCAATACTGGTACGACGAGCCAAGGATTTGTATCGCCAAGGTACTGACTGAAAAAGAAACCTCCGTGGACATAATCGAACATGTCGCAAAGCAAAACAGCGAGTTCCTATTTGAGTTTGCTATGAGAGATGCCGCAGAGGAAGTGCTCCGGCAGTTCCAACAATAATCAGTCCGCCGCAGATCGATACTCACAAGCTGACGGGAACAGGTTCAACGGAACGAGATGACGAGTAGTCCTGACAATGATCGAGGAGCGATAGGTCGAATTCGCCAATGGATTGACTTCGCCCTCGACCGCAACGAAGTCAATTACTTGGCGAACATGATTCGAGTCAGATGGAACAAGCGGTTTGTTCGCAGGTTCGCCGATGCGGGATACATTGCGGTCCCGCCTCGTGGGATCATTCGACTTAGTCCATTGATTTGGGAGCGTGCATCGGAGGCAGAACGTCGAGAGACGATCATCCACGAAGCATGTCACATTGTCGCTTTTCATCTTCACGGCACGGAGATCAAACCGCACGGCAAGGAGTGGAAGCAAGCAATGGCGAACTGTGGCGTGGAACCGGTTCGTTGTCACAGCATATTGTTGATTGGGATCAACCGATTCCACGTGCGAGATTGTCCAAAAGCAAAAGCTGATCGGTGCTATGTCAGTCGAAACAAACTGGCGGGATTGCAGCGTGGGCAACTCCTCCACTGCACCATTTGTGGGATGCGAGTCAATCAGGAATCAATCGAATCTTGACCTGCTCAAACTACTCAACTTAACTTTCTTTGCCAACGAATCAAGCTTCGCAATAATCAAGGTTGCTTTGGCATATCGAGCATTAGCAACAGCTTTGGCATGTTAAAGTCTTTCTGCCCGTTTCCCCGACTGAGGCAGAGTTGTTTTCGTGAGTTCTAAAACTAGAGCAATTGCATCTATTCCTTTGATTGTCGTATCAACGAAACCGACTTCCGGGAATCTAAATTGCGTTTTCAATGAGCATTACGCTGTGGCCGTCTAAATCCGTGATGATTGCGGTCCTACCCCACTCTGAATTGGCTGGAAGACGTTTGACCAAGCCGCCACTCTTTAGCACCGTATCGACCGCTACTTCAACGTTTTCAACGTTGATCCCAAAGAAGCACGCAGTTGTTGGAGGCTGTTCCGGTTTTCGCTGGCAGATTTCGAACACGCAGTTATCGTCTACTGTGGAGTAGTGTTCACCACATGGAGGATGTGAATGCTTCTCCAAGAGCATTCCGATAGCGGAATAGAATCTTGCTGCGGCTTCCATGTTATCAGAACGGATAACTAAAAGCCCAATGCTATGAAAATGTGACTTCTCGGACATCTTGCGAC
>JBAUHR010000802.1:0-2846 GCA_049680385.1 Rubripirellula sp.
GTGGGCGCAAAGATCCCCAACTACACACCGGGAGCTCAGTGGGGAACGCAAGCCGAACCGTTCTCGAAAATGCAAGATCCCGTGCCTGCCGAAACGTCGATCAAAGCGTACGCGACTCCGAAGGGAACCCATCTCGCGCTTTGGGCGAAGGAGTCGAGCGACAACTGGCCCGGCAGCCCTCAGTCGGACGACAACCGAGCGGGGCTCAAGGGCAAGCCGATCGCGATGAACTGGGACGAGAACGGGCGTTTGTGGATTTGCGAAACCATCGACTACCCCAATGAATTGACAGAACAGTCTGCCGTCGGACGCGACCGCATCAAAATCTGCGAAGACACCAACAACGACGGTCAAGCCGACAAGTTCACGGTCTTTGCGGAGAACTTAAGCATCCCGTCGACACTGGTTTGCTACCGCGGCGGCGTGATCGTTCAAGACGGCGAAGAGACGATCTACTTAAAGGATATCGACGGCGACGACAAAGCCGATTTTCGTCAGTCGGTGATCACCGGTTGGGCGCTGGGCGACACGCACGGTGGAGTCAGCAATTTTCAGTATGGCCCCGACAATTGGATCTGGGGCATGCAGGGCTACAACAATTCTCAGCCCGTGATCAACGGCGAACCGCAGATGCGTTTCCGCCAAGGGTTCTGGCGATTCAAAGTCAAAGCGGGTGCGTCGGATGAGACCGCGCCGGCCTACGCGATCGACCGGCAAACCGGCAAAGTTGCAGACACTCAATCAAGTGACTTTGATAAGCACACGATTCGCGTCGATGCGTTGGAGTTCATACGGGGAACTAACAACAACACTTGGGGACTTGGCTTCAGTGAAGAAGGCTACGTGTTTGGTTCGACGGCCAACGGTTGCCCCAGCGTTCACATGCCGATCCCCAATCGATACTACGATCAAGTCGCCGGATGGTCGCCCGAAACACTTGAGAACATCGCCCAAAACCATCGATTCGATCCGATTGACGATCGCGTTCGTCAAGTCGACTGGCACGGTGGCTTCACGGCGGGATGCGGTTCGGCCATCTACACCGCTCGCAACTATCCACAAACTTGGTGGAACCGAATCCAAATGGTTTGCGGCCCGACCGGACATCTTGTTGGTTCGTTCGTGCTGGAGAAAGACGGTGCCAACTATCGCAGCCGAAACGCGTTCAACACGGTTGCCAGTATCGACGACTGGTCTGCTCCGATCATGTCGGAAGTCGGCCCCGATGGAAACGTTTGGGTACTCGATTGGTACAACTACATCATCCAGCACAACCCGACACCGAACGGATTTCAGACCGGCAAAGGAGCTGCTTACGAAAGCGATCTGCGAGACAAACGGTTCGCGCGGGTCTATCGATTGGTGACTGACGAAGCGGGCGATGGCTCAGCGACGCGGACGCTACAGCTAGCCAATGCCAAGAACGCCGATCTGGTCGCGGCGCTTGGCAGCAACAATTTCTTCTGGCGTCGAACGGCACAACGTCTTTTGGTCGAACGCGCGGCGGCGGACGATGCAACGCTCAGTGCTCTTGTGTCTTTGGCGGGCAACGATCAAGCCGACCAGATCGGTTTGAACCCGGCCGCAATGCATGCGATTTGGACGCTGGCAGGTTTGTCCGAATCGGGTAACGAATCAGCCGCCACCGCACTTGCCAAGGCATGCAAAGCTGGTTTCGGTCACGCATCCAGTCCAGTACGTAACGCGGCGATCACGAGCTGCAGTAACGATCAGGTCGCCGAAGCGATTGAAGCGGGTCTGCAAAACGACGTCGATCCCAAGGTGCGGTTGACGGTCCTGCTGCGAGTTGCCGAAGGAAACGCCAACGCTGCGATCAGTGGTGACGACTTGGCTGGCTTAGTGCCGTCGATCGAAAATGACAGCGTCCTGTTGGACGCGTGGACTTCCGCCGCGTCGACCGATCCGGCGGCGGCGATCGTGTCGCTCAGTAAAATGGATCCGTCCGGCGTCAACTCACTTACCCAACGAATTTCAGTTCTGGCGGAACACCTCGCGAGGAACAAACCCACGGCAGAGACAATCAGCGAGCTGCTCGCAATCGCGCCTGATTCGCCAGTCGCCGTCACGGTCTGGGAAGGCTTGGCAAAGGGTTGGCCGCGTGACTTCGTCGTGAATCTTCCCGAAGCGTCGCAGCGAATTGTTCGCGAGCGTTTCTTGGCAGGCGACACTACCGTTGAGAGTAAAGCGGCGATCTTGGCGGTCGCCGACAAATGGTCGATCACGAATCTAAACAAGATTGTTGGCGAGATTCAGGACGAACTGCTGGCGACCGCGATGGACGCGGATGCCGATTCGGAAAATCGCTTGAGTGCTTGGGATCAAGCGATACGCCTTGCACCTTCGAGCCCCAAAATACTCGACGCGGTCAAAACGCTCTTCACTCCCCAATTGGCTCCGGAAACCGGAATCGCCGCGCTTGGTTCACTGCAAGCCGCGCGTGTCGATGGCCTGTCGGAAGCGCTATTGGACTTGAAAACATCGCTGGGACCGAAACTCGCCAGTCAGATTTTGACGCTGCTTTTGTCGCGAGCCGACGGCACGGAAGATTTGCTCGACGCCATCGCCGGTGGTCAGGTGCAGTTCAACGATCTGCAGCTCGATCAACGCCAAGCCTTGCTGAATCATCCCACGTCTTCGATTGCCGCTCGAGCGAAAAAACTGATGGAAACGCGAGGTGCGATGGTGACATCGAATCGCCAAGCGTTGGTCGATCAGTGGATGCCGGTTACCGAGGTGAAAGGCGACGTCTCCAACGGCTTGGCAATGTTCAAGAAACACTGTGCCGCCTGTCACATCCACGGCGAGATCGGCAAAGAGATCGGTCC
>JBAUHR010000803.1:0-1528 GCA_049680385.1 Rubripirellula sp.
TTTTAATGTCTCGAAAAAAGACTCTCGCATTCTCTCCCGGCTTGGCGATGGGCAATCCGAGATCGATATACGCCTCCCCCTGATCGATCGGCTGGAATTCGACTCGAACCTTCGATGGATCAGGCAATTCCTCGATGTCAAACTTGACTTCCGCTTTGAGCGTTTCGGGATCAAGCCGAAGAGGCGGAACCCTGACCGGTGCGCGTAGCGATAACACCGTCGCCTCGTCATCGGGCGTGTGCAGTTTGACAAAGCAATTTCGCAATTCGGGCGCGCCCTTCGTTTTGTGGGCGTTATCGAGCCATTTGAATTTGAACTTGTCTTCCGTTTTCGTGAACATCGCAATGGGTTCGGGCTTTTGCCGTTCAGAGCGTTTCACGCCGACAATCCAGTTTTGTATTTTCCCTTCGTCCTTACGCTCAAGTTCATAAATCATTTTCGCTCTTCCAATGCCTTCGGGAGCGATAATGTCCAGCCCTAACAGGTACTGGGGACGGATGACCAATGGGGCAATGACAACTTGTTTGGTGTTTTCGATTGGGGGCAAGTTCTTTCGATCAGGAAAATTTGCGTACGGCTTGCTCGGATCGAGCGCAGGAGCTCCACCTGAACCGGCCGTTGCGGGAGGCTTCGCTCCTGTCGAGACCGTTTGAGCATCTAACTTTTTTGCCTGATCGACAATTCGAGTGGCGTCGGCAACGGGGATCCCAAATCGATTGAAGGTCTTTCCGATCGAGCTCAAATCTTGAGGGGTCATCGCAGCAAGTTGCCCATAGGTCGTGATTCCAACGCTGTTGAGGTTTCGTTCGGTCGCTTCGGCAATCCCGTTAATCTTTTTCAGGTCGTCTGCCGTTTCTTTTGTCGCTTTGGGGATGGTGGGAGAAGCTGGGGGTGACGGGTTGTTCGCGACCTTATCTTTGCCATCACCAGCACCATTGCCCGGCTGCTTACCTCCCGAGTTTTGAGCTTGGGGATTGCCCGCCTTGTTGTCGGGGACCTTTACATTGACGTCAACGACGTCAGTTCCTGCGTTCTTTGGGGTATTGGCTGAATTGGACCGGTTCGCATTCGGCTGGGTAGCAACCTTGGAACCATTATCAGGGGCGGGCGTTTGAGAGTTTCCTCCTTCTTTGCCACCTTCCTCATTCGCCATTCGCTCATTGATGAGCTTTCGAATTTTCTCGAGATCATTAACATCGTTAGCCGTAAGCGTTCTGTCTCCCGATGTCTCACGCTGTTGCCGCTCTGCTTCCATCGCCGCGCTACGCGATCCCGAATCGATCGCAACTGGATCCCCCTCGGCAACGGGGCGAGTCCATTGGTAAATCAAGGCTAAGCCGATGACGTTGAGAAGCAGGAATGGAACGAAAAATGTCGCAATCAACTTGATCGGGCTCTCCTGCCACATTCGAACAAAATATCCGGGGTTGGATGCGACAACT
This sequence comes from Rubripirellula sp., assembly GCA_049680385.1. GTDB lineage: Bacteria > Planctomycetota > Planctomycetia > Pirellulales > Pirellulaceae > Rubripirellula. Next base: position 1,443 of record JBAUHR010000803.1, read on the forward strand.
TCATCGGACCCTGCTCCGTTTCCTACGACGGCATTCGGTCCGCTTTTACGGAGCCGATGGGCGCCCGAAGTACGCCCATTGGAATC
>JBAUHR010000804.1:0-1748 GCA_049680385.1 Rubripirellula sp.
AAAAAATCAAAGATTTTTACCGCAATACCGGTACGGACTGCTTGACCTAAAAGGCCATATAGATGTTATCACGCGTTTTTCAGTTCGCCATTCGTTTTGTGGCGAACCAAAGTGCTACGAGTATCGGCGGTGCTGCGATGGCGCATGAGATGAAAAATGTTTGAAGCCTTATGCCAGCACGCCGTTGGACCTGCGATCCGGCGACGAATGCGATAATGCCAAGTATAAACCATCCAGCGAATGTCAGAATATACATTCCAAGTAGTGTTCCGTCCCAAGGCTCAGAGCCGGCATTTTGAATCTGTGACCAATCAGTGTTTGCATTGAATATTCTCTCGGCGTAGGGAAACCAAGCGTAGATCACGTAGATAGCGAGCAGGAGCGAACAAACAATTGGTATCGCACCACCCCGTGTTGGAGAAAGCGTTGAGGAATCTACAGCATCTGCATCAGTCTGATCCTTAGCGATAATCTGGTTCAATTGGTGGCCTTGCAAGTGTGTGCGGGTGAAGCGTGATAACGTCAGCCGTAACCGAGCGGCGACGAAAGATTGTCAATTTCAAAAACGCCCGACTTCGCCGCTTCGGTTCACGGCATGGTTACCCGCCGGTTTTGGCAAGGTCATAGTGCCCCGACAACGTACCGTAGTATGCCGTCGGATCGAATGTAAACGCAAGTGTCGGATCGAAGTCGTCCGCGCAAATATCTTCACCATCGCCAGTTTGTGTGCCGAAGTCACGCCAAACGATGCCACCGTCCGTGCGTTCAATCACGCACGAAACAACGCCGCATCCATAGTCGGCGCATTCAGCACAGACGTAGATTGGGGTGCGGTTGCCGGGAAGATCGCCCGGGGTTTTGCGTAAGAGCATGGCAAGAAAGTGAAGTTCGGCATCCGATCCAAGCCAGCCAATCGGCGGAATGAAATCGCCAATGTCCAGCGTGTCGGCCAAACGCTTGCCATCAACGTAGAAGTCCCAGTAGGAACATCGGGTTCGTTTGCGTGTCGCGGATTGTAGTTGAAGTGAATTCATGCGTTGCGACGAGCGCGGGTTCAGTCGGGTAACGGTCGGGATCAGCGGGTGGCGGGAGACGACGTTGATCTCACCAGGAAACGCACCACCGCCACTCCGTTGCATCCCATGGTTCGTCGCGTTCATGGTTCAGTTACGCCGTCTAATTCAAGAACACCCAGCCAGTATAGCAAGAGCATGGCTGGGAAAAACGTTAAGCACATCGTCGCAAACAAGCCTGCGGCATGAAGCAGCCAATACCCGACGCCACGGATACCACGCGAGGACAGCAAGTGAATCAATGATGCGATAGGCCATGTGAAAAAGAAAAGCAGCTGCAGAATTGGAAGCCGCGTCTTCGAGAGTATCCGGCGGTCGATCGTGAACCAAAGTGTTGCAGACGTTGCGAAAGCAATTGCACTTGCGATGTAAAGCAGCGAACTATCGGGAACGACAAGTTGTGCCACGCCCCAGAATGCAGACAGTCCATAAAGACCGAACACCGCGTATCGGCGATGGGCGAATCGCGTGGCGTCAACGGATTCAATTGTCGGCGTTATTGCGGTCATGGAATTGCTTGCGTCGACGAACGCCCAGCGATCAGCGGGCCGACGAGTGAAAGTTCAACTATAAAAAGCAGAGCCGACCGGCCGCTCCGGGTGAGTAGACCAATGTCTTTCGGATTTAGGTTACGGTTTGTTTTCCCTGTTGTCCACCAAGTTTCCGGCGGTGGTG
>JBAUHR010000805.1:0-9976 GCA_049680385.1 Rubripirellula sp.
CAGATTCGTCTCGCGGCCGTTCGCGGTCAGAATCAGGATCGAAAGCCTCTAGCGGTTTCGGAACCGGATTGGTCGATGATTTTGACGATACCGATGACGTTGACGTCACCGAATCCAAGCCGGCTCAGCGTAGCGACCAAGACGGTGATGGCGAAGGCCGCCCGGCTCGTCGACGACGCGGTCGACGAGGATCTCGCCAACGACTGTCCGAAGATGATCTTGCTAAGATCGAAGACAAAGACGGCAACGAGTCGGCATCGGCAAGCCCAGCACGACGTAACGAACCGGCCCGCGACCGTAACAGCGACCGCGACAGTGACGGTGACGGCGAAGGGTCTTCACGTGGCGGATCACGCCGACGGGGTCGCTCGCGAGGTGGTCGCAGTGAAGAATCGCGAACCGAAAATTCTCGCGGCGATTCATCCGACGCCCCCAAAGCTCGCACCCGACGTGACTTCGATGACCTGGACGATAACGATGTCGACGACGACAACTTGTCGCTAGATATCGATGACGATACCGACAACAAGTCCGACCGCGAACCGGCGGCCGAAGGCGATGAAGAACGACGACCTCGTTCACGACGTCGCGGGCGACGCGGACGTGGACGCGGACGTGGCGGCGAAGGAAGCTCGAACGATTCTTCGGACAACGAAACGTCCAACGATCTTCCGGCACGCGGTTCGACCGGCGGACGGCCTGACCCGTTGGCGTCGAAATCTGCCTTCGGCAGCGACGATGACGACGACGTTTCAGCCGACTCCACACGCGACGATGACTCGGACGGGGAAACGGAAACTCGCGCCCGACGTCCCCGCCGACGTGGCGGACGGGGACGCGGCAGCGAAGACACCGGCTCGAACGATTCCGATCGCGACAGCCAGCCACAATCGGGCCGCGGACGCTCGCGTTCGGACGGCCGTTCACGTGACGACGCGTCAACGTCGCGCACTGCACCTCGCCGTGCCGATGTGCCGACTTGGTTGGATACCGTGACGACGTTTGTCGATGGAAACATCGAAAATCACGCCCGAAACAAGGGTGGCGGCGGTGGCAATGGCGGTGGTGGACGCGGCGGCCGCGGACGCCGACGTTAATCGATTCGGGGTGGTTCCCGATCAACGCCTTTTCGCACTATGATGTGCGACAGAACAAGTGGTTGGCGATTTCGCCGACCGCTCTGAATCACTTGCCCGTCAGTGGCGGTCCTTGCGACTGTGAATCGTGAACCTGGTCAGGCCTTAACTGGAGCAGCCATAAGCGGTGTAGCTTTGTGTGAGGGCCGCCTCTGACGGGCAAGTTTTTTCGTCTCTCGAGCCGCTCCGACGCGCTCCTGCAACCCGTGCAATTGCAAGTCATCCATGGCCGACCCCGCATCCAAAGACGGCGCCAAAGATGGCGACTACGTCGTTGTCGCCCGGCGATACCGACCTCGCGGTTTTGACGAACTGGTTGGACAAGACCACGTCGGACGCGCACTCAAGAACGCGATCGAAACCAATCGTGTCGGCCACGCCTATCTGTTCACCGGTGCACGCGGAGTCGGCAAGACAAGCTCGGCGCGGATCTTTGCCAAAGCGCTGAACAATCCCGACGGTCCCACCGCCACACCCGACAACGCGTCCGATGTCGCGCAAGCGATCGATTCAGGCGAAGACGTCGACGTGATCGAAATCGACGGTGCCAGCAACCGGGGCATCGACGAAATCCGATCGCTGCGAGCCAACGTGGGCGTCCGCCCCAGCCGGTCGCGTTACAAGATCTACATCATCGACGAAGTTCACATGCTGACCGGAGCGGCGTTCAACGCGCTGCTCAAGACGCTGGAGGAGCCGCCCGAACACGTCAAATTCATCTTCTGCACGACGGATCCGGAAAAGCTGCCGATCACCGTGCTGAGTCGGTGCCAACGGTTCGATTTCGCGCCCGTCGAAGTTTCGAAGATCATCGGCCGGCTGCGTGAAATCTGTACTGCCGAAGGCGCCGCGGCGGACGACGCAGCGCTGGAACTGATTGCTCGCCGAGCCGCCGGTTCGATGCGTGACAGCCAGTCGCTGCTGGAACAAGTTCTTGCGTTCAGCGACGGCTCGCTAGACGCCGACCAAGTTCACGCGATGCTTGGCACCGCCGACGACATTCGCCTGCACGCGCTAGCCGGTGCAATGGCAAACCGCGACGCCGCCGAAGCGATGAAGCAACTCGACGCCGCCATCGACGCTGGCGTGGACGCGGGCAGACTGGCCGAACAATTGCTTGGCTACTTTCGTGACCTGATGGCCGTCACGGTCGGCTGTGATCCGTCGCTGATGCGACACACGTCGGCCTCGCTGCACGACGAACTGAAACAGCTCGGCGATGCCTGGGGTTTGCAAACCGTATTAGCCGTCGTTGGACTGATCGATCAAACGCTAGTTCGGATTCGAATGAGCGTTTATAGCCGGGTTTTGCTGGAAGCGACGTTGATCCAGATCTGCAATTTGCCGGACCTGCAGAACATCGCAAACCTGGCCGCCGCCTCAGCATCCGCGGCTCGCGCGGCTGGCACATCGGGCCCGGCAGGCGAAAAAAAAAAGCTAACTCTTAGCCCACGGCCACCTCAACCGACACCGGACGCGACAACGCCACCGCCGTCTGACCCGACGCCCACGGCGGCACCAGCGCAAACCGCTGAATCGTCACCATCGGATGCACCGGCGCCAACATTGCCGGAACCAACGTCACCGGAGCCAGTGTCACCGGAACCAGCAACGACATCTGCAACCGCAACGCTTGCCAAGCCCACCGGCCAAGCCATGGCGTTGTCGTCAGCAAACGCGAACGACGTTTGGTTAGCCGCAATCGAGCGGATCGAAGAAGTCCGGCAATCGCTGGCCAAACAAGTCGACCATGCCGAATACCTGGGTCCCGGAAAGCTGCGACTCGTCTTCCCAGGCGAAGCCGGGCTAACGATGCGCCGCTTGGATGCGCCGGAGAATCGGTCTGCACTTGTTGATGCGGTCAGCGAAGTCATCGGCGAAAAAGCGTTCCTGGAATTTCACGCAGCACCGCTGAAACCACGCGCGGCCAAAGTCGAAACCGCGGCTCCCAAACAAACGCGGATGCAGCGGATGCGAGAAATCGAATCCAACCCGCTCGTCCGAGCCTGTGTCGACGCCTTCGGCGCCGAAATCGTCCGCGTCGATCGCCCAAAGTGATCGCCGTCTAACGATGTCATTGTTGTGCCCGCCCCCGGCGTACCTTTCTCGAAAAATCCGGCGGGAAGCTAAAAGGCTAGAGCTATAAACGCTTGCAAAACAATGACCCAAAACCTCGCCATCTCCCAAAGGCCGGTGGCGACGATATCACGCTGTGAACTCTGGGCGATTTCCGAGCGTTCAAACGGCTAGTCATTGCGATTACCAACGGGCGTTAAATCGACAAGCCGGCCAATGACCTTCGCTACGAGTGGTGTCCGAAACTCGCGGCTCACGCCCGAACGTTGTCACATTGCGCCAACTCGGACTTCGAATACTTTACGATGTCAAGTACTGATGGCGAGAACTGACCGGGTCGAATCGAAGTCTTACGATTCCGGCGAGACATGGCACCCGACACAACGAGAGCGTTCCGATGATCCGTTATTTTTTCTGCGCGATGGTGGTGGCAAGTTGCTTTGTCCCGACATTCCATGCGGTTGCCAAGCAGCCGAAAGCCCTAACCATCGGCATCGACGGACTTCGTAGTGATGCGTTTGTTGCTGCAAACACGCCAAACTTAGATGCGTTAGCGGCCAATGGAACGTTCTCCCTTGCGACGCGTGTGACGTCCGACGCGGTCCCCCAAAGCGACACGGTCAGCGGCCCTGGCTGGACCACGTTCTTGACGGGCATGTGGGCGGATCGCCACGGTGTTACCGATAACACGTTCAAGGGACGCGATCCCAAACAAGCGCCGCATGGTTTCAGTCTGGCAAAAACCGTGCGGCCCGAACTCCGCACAGCATCATTTCTAGACTGGACTCCGCTGCAACAGTTTGTCACGACGGATGCCGACATCAATGTGGTCGTCACACCGAACTCGAAAGCCAAGGCGGCCTCGGCATGGACAATATCGGATCAGTCTTTGACGCTTGCCGCCGAACCGATCCTGCAACACGACGACGTCGATTGGGTCTTCGTCTACCTGGGGTCCGTTGACGAGACCGGGCATGGCCATGGTTTTCATCCGTCGGTGCCAGCGTACGTCGCGGCGATCGAAAACGTGGACCGTCTCGTTGGCCGACTGGTCAAATCGGTAGCTCAGCGTGAAACCATCGCTGACGAAGACTGGCTATTCCTCGTCAGCACCGATCACGGCGGCGAAGGAACCGGCCACGGCGGCGGTCGAGAGAACCCGAACGTGTTCAACGTCCCCATGATTGTCAGCGGCGACGCAGCGATCCACGACAACGAAGTCAAACGCCAAGACGGTGATCCTGTTGCGGCGACCGTCGACCTGGTTCCGCTAGCGCTGACCCACTTGCAAGTCCCAATCGATGCCCAATGGCAACTTGCTGGCCGCGTCGATGGATGGATCAAGTCAACGCATCCCTAGTCGTCAGCTCGTTGCTACTGCCCCTTCTTTTTGACCCGCCCACTTTCTTGACTCACTAACGATTCAGCACGGAAAATTAGATGGACAACAACGCACTCGATCGACGCTCGGCAATCAAACTCGGTTTAGCCACGGGAACGGGGGCGGTTTTGGCAAATCGCGAGTTGCTTGCTGCCGACACGGCAAATCCACTCTCGCGGGTCCGCGTCGGATTCGTTGGCATTGGGATAAAGGGTTGGCAGCACTACCTCAACCTGTTGCACATCGACGGCGTCGAGATGGTGGCCGTTTGCGATGTATTGGAAGAACCCTGCCGAAGAGCACAGCGCCAATGCAAGAAACTGGGAATGAAAGAACCAGTCGTCTATACGGAAGGCGAACACGACTTCCAGCGAATGTGTCAGGAACAAGATCTCGATCTGGTCTACACCGCGACACCTTGGAAGTGGCATGTTCCGGTGTGCTTGGCCGCGATGGAAAATGGCAGCCACGCGGCGACCGAAATTCCCGCAGCGTTGACGGTCGAAGATTGCTGGAAACTGGTCGATACATCCGAGGCCAGTGGCAAGCACCTTTGCATGATGGAAAACGTCAACTACCGCCGTGATGAACTGACCATTTTAAAGATGGTGCGTGAGGGAGCGTTGGGGGAGTTGCTGCACGCCGACGTCGGTTACCTGCACGACACTCGGTTTTTGAAGATCCGCGACAAGGGCGATGGTCTATGGTTGGGCGACCATCACGCCAAACGGAACGGGAATCTGTACCCGACCCACGGGCTTGGTCCGATCGCTTGGAACATGGATCTGGGACGCGGCAATCGGATGGAGTACTTGGTCTCGATGAGTACCAAGGCGCGCGGCATGAATCGGTACGCCCAGGAACATCTTCCCAAAGGACATCCGTACCGCGAGCGCGACTACATCAACGGCGACGTGAACACCAGCATCATCAAGACGGCCAATGGTGAAACGATCGTTATCAAGCATGACACGGATCTGCCCCGGCCGTACTCGCGTATCAATCTTGTTCAAGGGACCAAGGGGGTTGTGCGAGGATTTCCGGACTTTCTTGTTTCGCTAGAGGACCGCGACCTGCGCATCGCCAAGGACAATGCAAGCGTCTCGCATGGCCCCAATCATGCGTACCAGTGGCGACCGGGCAGCCAAGTTTACGACCAGTATGTCCATCCACTGTGGCAACACATGGTCGATGTTGCCGAGAAAAAGGGAACGGCCATGGACGGATTCGTTTGGAAAGACCAACTACGCAGTGGCGATATGACCGAAGACTATCGCTTGATTGAAGCGTTGCTCACCGGCCAGCAACCCGACTTTGACGTCTACGACGCGGCCAGTTGGAGTGTGGTTTCGGCGCTCAGCGAGCAGTCGGTTGCCAACCGCAGCCAAGCGGTCGACTTTCCCGATTTTACTCGCGGCAAATGGAAGACACGACCACGACTGAAAATCATGGGCGTGTGAATCGATCCTAAGCGGCTTCGCAAAGCCCGACGCTACAAGCTCCATCCGTCTCGCGGTTCACGCCGGATGAATCGGTCGGCTTCAGGGCAATCGACACAACGCATGTTCTTTGCATTCCATGAGATCTTTTTGCCAACCCGGAACGCCACGCTGCCAAGATGATTCGCTTCGGTCAGCGGTCCGGCATAGCTGAACGGACTGCCCGTCGTCCCGTCGCCTCGGCACGCAGCGATCCATTCTTCGTGATGGCCGATCGAACTGGCAATGGTCGGCTCGGGAGCAACAAATTCGGCAAACTCGTTCTCCGGCAGCAGCATGTGTTTGCTGTAATCCGAAAGGATCATCCCCTTGCTGCCAACAAACAACATTCCACTTTTCCACTGCGGGATTTCGCCGGCGTTCCACAAGTCTGGCTTGACCGCGCCTTGGTACCAATTCAATTGAACTTGGCCACGATCGCCCCGCGCCTCGTATTGATAAACGGCCTTCATCGTCGCCGGTGCGATTTCCGGATGTGGCGGAGGCCCAAACGCCTCGATCGTCGTGGGAGCATCGAGCTGCAACGCCCAGAATGGAAGATCGTTGAAGTGGCTGCCCAAGTCCGACATCGTTCCGTTGCCAAAGTCCCACCACCGATACCAATTTGTGCTTCCGGTGTAGATCGGATGGTAGGGTCGCTGGGGTGCCGGACCGAGCCATAGATCCCAGTCGAGATGTTTTGGAACTGGCAATCGCTCGATCGGCCGCTGCTGCACGAAGATGGGATCGCCGTTTCGCTGCGAGTCCTCTTTGGACTGCAACCCCCAAGCACGATCAACCCATACATGAACTTCGCTAACGCTGCCGATCACACCGCTGCGAACCAGTTCGACGACGCGGCGGAAGTTGTCACCTGCATGAATTTGTGTCCCCATCTGCGTGACAACGCCGGCCTCAGTCGCCGCTTCGGTCACGCGGCGAACCTCGTCGATGTTGTACGCCAACGGTTTTTCGCAGTACACATGCTTGCCAAGCTTCAAGGCAGGCATGGTGGCATACGCATGAGTGTGCTCGGTCGTGCTGACGACCACGGCATCGAGTTGATCACCAACAGAATCGTACATTTTCCGAAAGTCAGTGAACTTGGTCGCCTGGGGATGCGAGATTGCCGCGCCCACTAAAAAGTGATCATGCACGTCACAAATGGCAGCCACATCGACGGCCCCAGTCGCCGCGATGGTTTCAAGGTTTTGACGACCGCGACCACCAACACCGATGAACCCGACCCGCATGCGATCGTTCGGCGACGCAAGAACCCGCGTCTGTGGAAGCGATGCAGCCAAAGCAGTGGCTGTCGAGGTTGCAAGAAAATTTCGTCGATTGGGATGGACCATATAAAACTACCGTGCCAGGACAAAGAGTTTGAACGCTAATACTTTAACGCATCCCAATTAACCAAACTCGGTCAAGCTGGATTCGTTGAACGCGCGTCCTGAGCGACGAATCATTGCATCCATCCCCTGGGCCAAGGATTGAGGCCTTACCGAACGACGAACATCACGCTCGAAATCCTCGGACGCAACGGATCGTGGGCATCTTTTCAGATCGAGTGAGACCAGCTCCCAAATCTTTCTAAATGCGTGCTTTGCCAACCGCAGGTTGCTAGGGGAGCTGTTCATGTCGACAATGCTTCATTCAGATTGGTCACCGCCGATCCCGAACCCGTCGTTGTGTTGGGTTTAACGATGATTGGTGATGGCACCATGATCCGCAAACGTTACTGGCAAGCCGAATGTACTGCTCCGTCACATTGTCGAAACGAGTCCTTGCATCTGCGATCATTGCGATGATCTCGGTCGCCCAATGTCTCGGCTCTGATGACTTCAAGGCAACAAAGGTTCAACTGATTAGCGACGTTGTCTATGCCACGGCGGGAGATGCCGAACTGAAACTTGATCTACGAGTTCCAGCAGTCAACGCTGCTGCCCCGTACGGTGCCGCCAAACCTGCCTTGGTCGTTTGGATTCATGGCGGTGGCTGGCGGGCAGGATCGCGAAAAAAATGTCCACTGACGGATTTGACCCAGCACGGCTTCGCGGTCGCCAGTATCAGTTACCGGTTCACGGACAAGGCAATCTTCCCAGCTCAAATCCACGATTGCAAAGCAGCGATCCGATGGCTCCGTGCCCACCAGGTCGAATACGGTTACGATGCATCCTGGATCGCCGTCGCCGGCAGCAGCGCCGGAGGACATTTAGCACTGCTGCTCGGAACATCAGCCGGAATTGGCGAAATGGAAGGCAGCCTTGGCGAGCACGTCGATCAATCGTCCGCCGTGCAGGCGGTCATTGACTACTTTGGCCCATCGGACTTTGTCTTGCGCGGTAAGACTCAGCCCGAACGAGCGTACACAAACGAGTCGGGCAGTTTGGCTCTGCTGGGTGGACTGCGCGACGGCAAGGTGGATTCGAAAATGGAATCACTGGCCAGTCCCGTTACTTACGTCAGTGCGGATGATCCACCGCTACTGATTTTCCACGGCACCAAAGATCAGACGGTGCTGATGGACCAAAGCGAGAGGATCTTGGACTTGTACACCGAAGCTGGTTTGCCAGCGCGCCTTATCAGCGTCGAGGGAGTCGGCCATGGCGGCAAAGTTTTCTTTACGAAGGGTCACTTTCAACGGGCACTCGAATTCCTTGTGCAACATCGTCCCGCGATCACGTCCAAAGACTGACCACGCGAACTACCTCCAATCTCGCACCTAGCAATACCCTTCAGTTCGTTGGCCGAGGGCGATAACGCCTGGTGCCTGTATCGAGAGTCGCAAACTTAAATAGCGCAGGCCAAGTTTTGACGACTGACCAAAGTTGACCTGATCTGTATGCTGCGATCGCAAGGCTGACAACCGAGCGGAGACCGCCACTGGCCACCGGACTACAATTAGAACTGTGCGTCTGGCGTCGATGCAACGGCGTTTTGAGCAGATCGTTTCGGCAACGATGTTGCGACGCAGCACAATCGCAGAGGCTCCCGGAATCATCGTCAACGAAGAATAGGGGTAGGTTATTCTTAAGAACACAGACACGGTCGATTTCACCGGTCGGCAACAAGGCAGTGCCGCATTGGAAAAACGTTCCTTCTTGATCAACCGGAAATATGCTTTGCCTCGCGATCTAAAACCCGAGTGGATGGACGATCCGGCCATTGATCCGGTACTACACTCACACGCACTTGCGGGACTTGCGCGGCTAAACCGTTACACTGGTGTGGCGGGTTTGATGTACCGATATGTCCGCCGGTTAACCAAAGACCGATCGCTTTCCTCAACGAGTCCGCGGCCGCTGAGAATCCTTGACGTTGCCAGCGGCGGCGGCGACGTTCCCATTGCCTGGGCACGGCAAGCCAAACGAGATGGAATCAATCTCGCAATCACAACGCTCGACATCAGCGCCGTAGCGATTGAGCAGCAACAGCGACTTGCCAAAGACAGTGGCGTTGATTTGACATCGATCCAAATGAACTGTTTGACTGAGCCGCTGCCGACCGGGTTTGATCTCGTCACAAACTCGTTGTTCATGCATCACTTGGAAGTCACGGACGTTGTCAACTTACTGCGTCAGATGCGGGCTGCGACCGACAATGCCATCCTGGTTTGCGATTTGGAACGATCTCGACTGAATGTTGGGTTGGTAGCGTTTGCGTCAAGAATTTTGTCGCGGTCAAAGGTCGTGCATCATGACGGCCCGCAAAGCGTCCGTGGTTCGTTCACCCGGAAAGAGTTCGCCGGTTTGGGTGAGCATGCGATGGGCGAGCCGATGCAATTGCACAGCGCTTTGCCGTGTCGCTTCATCGCGTATCACGTCGCATGATCGATTCGATTTCGTCTCGGCCGGCCGGTTCGCGAAGACCGCCAGCTTCAAAAGTTCTTGTGATCGGCGGTG
>JBAUHR010000806.1:0-3773 GCA_049680385.1 Rubripirellula sp.
TTTGCGCTGCTTGCCGCACCCACGGCGATCCTGCTGCCTAGCGAACTGAGGGCAGGAAACGCCGTTGCGATATTGTTGTCGATTGTCCCAGCGATCACGTTTCTGATCGTGTTGATCTGTTGCTGGGCCGTGTTTCGCCAGCTGATCGAAGGGACCACGATTGTGAAGTTGGCCAGTGTGCCCGGTGTGATCGGCGGACATGTCAGTGGCGTGGTATGCACAAAGCGAGATCTAAGTCCGGGAACCGTAACCGTCATCAAACTTCGATGCGACGAAACAAAGCGAAAACACGATCAAGCTGGTCATCAAAGGAAATCGCACTCCGGAACTCAAGCTGTGATGCATTGGTCTGATGAGCAAGAACTCGCTGCCGATTTGACGCCTGCAGGTGGAGACGGGTCCGCGATTCCATTTGATTTCTTCGTGCCCGACGATTTGCCTGAAACGCAGCCTGGTAAAGTCCAGTGGGTGATAACCGCACGAAGCAACGGTCGTGGACCACGCTTCCAATCACAATGCGAAATCCCGGTCTTCATCACCAAAGACAGTGGTTTGTCACGCGAGAACGACGAGAGCCTCGTTGCCGCTCTTCAAGGTGATCTCACGCCGCAACAACGACTTCGTTCTCATGGAGTTCGCTTCGACGACAAGTCCGATGGGAGCAAGCGACTTCGGATTCGTGGGCAAATGTCCTTCGTGCCGATGGCGGTTCTGGCGGCCACGATGATCGCAACCGATGTCGCATGCTTCGCCTTGTTTCATAGAGGAGCCTCCTGGTTGCTTGTTGGTGTTGTCGGCATCTTGGGTGCTCTTCTCACTTGGGGTTTTCTTCACACGTTGATGTGGGGCTGCCGGATTGTTGTGACGGAAGATTCGGCACAGCTTCGTTCGGGTGCGACTTTGTTCTGTGGCAGCTACAACATTCGGCGGGCCGACTTTTGCCGTCTTTACGTCCGCATGGGAACTCAAATTGGCAATGCCCAATATTACAAAGTCTATCTAGCGACCGACGAGCATGCGATTCACGTTGGCAAAGGGATTCTCGGCAAGGAGCGAGCCGAACTCTACGGAGAAGCGATTTGGCACGAAGTCGTCGGAACCGACCCGCCACCCGTTGAACAGCGAAGCTTCAACGATGCAAAACGCGAGCGAGCACGTCACAGATCTCATTAGTTCTTGTTGCCCCGCATGTTGATTTCGACGGCATGACGGACATCAACTTTCTCTACGGTCCACCGTCGCCCGCCAAGTTGTTCGCCCAGAAGTAGGTAGATGCAGCGTCGGCAGATTATCGTTTGTGGACGATGCGGTAGCCATGCTATTCCTTCTTTTCTCGGGACCATTGAACCGAGATGAGTGGCGTTTGCAACTTGTCGTGCCAGCGTTTCCATTCCGGCTTCGCTTTGTCACCGGTAAGCGTCGCTCGCAGAAAGACCTTGCCGTTTCCAATGGCTACTACGGTGATTTGTCTCATTTCATTCTCTGTCCGCTGACGATTGCTCGCACACTGAACTAAAGGATCTATTTGTTCAATTGTCTTGCCAGTAACGCCTTGACTTCCTTTTCGGCATCGAGGGCATGCGATGCAGCCATTGTTGCAATCGTTCCATCCGCAGCGACAATGATGGTTACCGGCACCACGGAGACACCGACGTCCTTCAACTTGTCGAGGCTGGTGGCCATGTTCGTCGTTTGATTCCAATGTTGCTTCGCGACAACCTCGACCGCTCGATCCAGGTCCTCGTCGATAGACACGGTAATCATTTCGACTTTTCCGTCCCAATCTTGGTTTCGCTTCATGATTTCCTGCATCTTCGCCACGGGAGCGTAGCACGTCGCACACCAAGGGGCCCAGAAATCAAGAACGACGATCTTACCAACGTGCTGAGACAGTTTCGTCGTTGACTTGCCGTCCAGTGTCGACATCACAAGTTCCGGCGCGGGCTTACCAACAAATGAACGGTAAGAGACGTCGGACAATCCTTCGAGTGGCAATGCCATCCGCGTTAGAACAACATCAACTTCCGCATCGGCCCCCGCATGTTCGACAGTCAGTGTTATTTTCGTTCCCGATGGCCCGCGAATCAAACTCGCTGCTTCACCGACAGTCTTTCCATCCAGCGAAGTAAACGTGCCATTGATTTCTACTGAGATCAGTCGATCGTCCTTCGTAAGAATCCCAGACTTGTCCGCTGGCGAACCATCCAGCACGTGCCCAACACGCAGGTGCCCCTCACTCCGTGTCAACGCGATTCCGATGCCTGACAGGACTGGGTAACTCCTTGAGTCGGGCTCGTCAGCATATGAAGGGCACGATAGCCCGACGGCAAGTACCAAAATCGGTACCCACCGATAATTGTTTCGAGAGTTCACGAACAATGTGCAAGGTTTCATTGTGAGTTCCAAAAATGAGAGGGGCATGTACGGTCGATGACGATTCTTATCGATCTAGAACGTTTCTCGCGCATGTCAATGTGAAGTGGACCCCAATATTCGGACCACGAGCTAAGATAGAAATGTTTCGTTTTGAACGGTAAAACCAGGACTAACCCAAGATCCCATTTACCGAGAAGAAATCATGGCAGGGAAACGCCGTTCATTTGCTCCCTCTTTCAAGGCTAAGGTAGCCTTAGAGGCAATCAAGGGAGTTAAGACGATCGCTGAGATCGCCCAGAAGCACAAGCTGCACGCGACTCAAATCAACCTTTGGAAGAAGCAGCTGCTCGACGGGGCCGAGGACGTTTTCCTCGATGGCAAAGCCAAGACGCCGCGAAAACCAACCGACGAACCCGAGTCGACAGAACTCTACGAGCAAATCGGTCGGCTCAAGGTGCAGTTGGAATGGCTCAAAAAAAAAGTGGCCCAGGACAGTGACTGAAGCCAGGACTTGGATTGACTTTGAGAATACCGAGTTAAGTGTGCGTCAGCAGTGTTGGCTGCTTGGAATCCATCGAAGCAACATCTATTTCGAGCCCCAGCCGGAGACCGAGGAGAATCTTCAGTTCATGCGACTAATGGATGAAGAACACCTCAAGCATCCGGCCCGTGGATCTCGGCAGATGATCGACTTCCTTGAAGACCAAGGATTCATTGTCAACCGCAAACGTGTGCAGCGATTGATGCGAAAAATGGGCATCGAGGGCATCTCGCCTCAGCGTCGAACGACGCTGCAAAACGCGGGGCATCAGGTCTACCCGTACCTTTTACGAAACCTCAAAATCGAACGTCCCAACCAGGTCTGGTGCAGTGACATCACGTACATTCCGATGCGTCATGGTTTCATGTACTTGGTCGCGGTGCTGGACTGGTATAGCCGCCACGTATTGAGCTGGCGTCTTTCCAACAGCATGGACGCGGACTTCTGTGTGGAGGCCCTCGACGATGCATTGCAAATCACTACACCGGAGATATTCAACACCGACCAAGGTTCGCAGTTCACGAGCCGCGAACATACCGAGAAACTGAAATCAAACGGAGTTGCGATCAGCATGGATGGAAAGGGCCGCGCAATCGACAACGTGATGATTGAACGACTTTGGAGAACCGTCAAATACGAGGACATCTACCTCAAGGAGTACTCCACAGGAACCGATCTTTACAAAGGGATGAGAAGTTACTTTGACTTCTACACAAACGAGCGAAAACACAGTTCGCTCGATCGCCAAACGCCTGCGGAAGTGTACCGCAGCGGCCGTTCAAAACGCCTCGCACTCTCTATCTAAGCGAAGCGCGCTCGTGGTCCGAATATTGGGGTCCACTTCAGACACCGAGCA
>JBAUHR010000807.1:0-3583 GCA_049680385.1 Rubripirellula sp.
CGGCACGATGCAGGAGCGGACGATCATCGACGGGCAACAACGGTTGACCACGTTGCAATTGATGTTTGACGCATTACATGCCGAATTGGTCGCCGCGGGCGCAACCGCACCGGCGATGCGACTGGAAACACTGATTACCAATGCAGAGGCATTTCGCGTCAATCCAGAAGACCAGTTCAAGGTTTGGCCAACCAATCGCGACCGACCGGCATTCAATGCCGTGATGTCGGCTCCGCTGCCGGTGGACTACGACGCGATCAAACACGGCGATCAACGAATGGTGGCGGCGCACCGATTCTTCGCCGAATCAGCAGCGGCTTGGCTACGTGAAACGGGCGATGATCAAATCGCCGCACGGGCGACTGCGATCGAGACTGCGGTTCGCGATCTATTGCAGTTGGTGGTGATCGACTTAAGTGCGGAGGAGAACGCACAGGAAATTTTTGAGACGCTCAACGCTCGAGGTGCTCAACTGACCGCCGCGGACTTGATCAAGAACTTCATTTTCCAACGGTTGCTGGAAAGCGGTGCGGATGTCGAAGTCGCGTATGTGCGGCAATGGCGCGATTTTGAATCGGCGTTCTGGGAATCTGAGTTCAGCGTTGGGCGAATGCGCTATTCGCGCTCTTCGATCTTCTTAAACCATTGGCTGATTGCAAAGACTGGCGATGAAGTCGTCGCCCGTGAAGTGTTCACACGCTTCAAACGATTCGTCGACGACACGAAAGATCCGATGGATAAGTTGTTGTCTCGTCTGACAGATGCGGCCAAGATCTACCGCGAGTTCGTTGAGTCCGGTGAACGAAAGTCCGGCCCGATGGATCGGCTTGGTCTGTTTGCGTACCGAACGAGTGTCATGGAGAGCGAAGTTATCAAGCCACTGGTGTTGGTTTTGCTAGATCCGGAGGAAGAGGCTGTCCCGGAAGATCAGCTGGAAAAATCGCTGAAGACCATCGAAAGCTGGATGGTTCGGCGGATGCTTTTGCGAGCGTCGACGAAGAGTTACAGCCAAATCGTTGCGGAGCTAATTAGGCAATTGCGAGGCAAAAACAGAGAGACGTTCGGCGACGCGATTGAAAAGTTCTTCCTTGGCCAGAACAGCAATAGTCGATATTGGCCAGACGATCGGGAAATCATCGAGCACCTTAAGGTGCTGCCGGCATACCGGCGGCTTGGTCGCGGTCGATTGCGGATGGTTCTCGAAGCAGTCGAGGATCACCTACGCGGTTGGACGGACGGCAAGAGTGGTTTAGGCGGTGAACGCGTCGCTCGCGCCAAACTGGCTATCGAGCACATCATGCCGCAGAAGTGGGCGGCGAATTGGCCGATCCCGGATAGCCTTCGCGGTGAGGGCGAGCGTGAAGCTCTGATTCACACACTCGGCAACTTGACGCTGCTAACGTCGCGTTTGAACTCCAAGGTCTCGAACGGACCATGGCTAGAAGAAGGCGGCAAGCGAGCCGGCCTAGAAATGCACGACGTTTTGTTCATGAACCGTGAATTGCTAAAGGGTTGCGAAGGGGAATGGACCGAGACAATGATCCGCAGTCGATCTGAACAGATTGCAACGATCATCACGCAAATCTGGCCGACGCCAGACGGGTACAAGTCTGGATTTGCGACGGAAACGGTCCGTCCGCGGCACCGTGTCGATCTGAGCGATCTGATCGCAGCAGAATTGCTAACTGCCGGCGCGATACTGAAGCCGCGTCCGAAGAAGCATCGCGGTCAGGAAGCTGTGGTGCTCTCGGATGGACGCATCGAATGGAACGGCCAATTCTTTACTAGCCCATCGCTTGCGGGTCGTGCGATCGCTGGACAAACCGCCGTGAACGGCTGGTATTTTTTCTCGATTGAAGCCGACAAGAAAAAGGTGCTGAATGCTCTGCGGATCGAGTACCTCGATGCGATTGCCGCTGACCCGGAGGACGATGACAGTGAATAGTGCCGTCGCCAAGCAACTGATCATGGAACGTCGACCATTGAGAACATGTATCGCAGCCAGGTTGTGGTATAGGGTAAACGACTGTCGCTGTGTTCATGTCAGCAAAACGGAAGCTCATGCTTGAGCGACTTGACGCACAAGTAGCCCAGACTTGGAATTGCTGATGCGGACGTTATCCATTGCCGTGATCTCGTTGCTCTTCATCGCGGCCGGCGTCAATCACTTCGTGTCACCGGGCGTGTACTTGAAGATCATGCCGGACTATCTGCCTTGGCCCTTGGCTTTGGTTTACGTTTCTGGGTTCTTTGAGGTGCTTGGTGGCGTTGGCTTGGCGGTGCCACGACTGCGGCGAGCGGCGGGGTGGGGATTGATCGCGCTGCTTGTTGCCGTCTTCCCAGCGAACGTGGACATGCTGATGAACGCGGACCAGTTCCCTGCGATCCCGGTTTGGGCGCTGGTTGCTCGGCTGCCTCTGCAAGGTGTGCTGATCGCCTGGGTTTGGTGGGCGGCGGTGAAACGGCCAGGCACCCCGCAGGCGGCGGAGGATGCGTCGTGAACGAATTGGTGCAGGTGTTGTTGCTGACGACGATGGCGGGGGCGGCCATTCCGATCGGCGGTGCGATCGCGATGGTCGAGAAGATTTCGCCCCAATGGATCGAAGAAGAGTTTCGTCACAGCGTGATCGCGTTCGGTGGCGGCGTGTTGATTTCGGCCGTTGCCTTGGTGCTGGTGCCAGATGGTGTGAAAGAGTTATCGCTGGGCTGGATCGTTACGGCCTTCGTTGCCGGCGCGATTGTGTTTTGGGGATTGGAGACGCTGCTAGCGCGGTCGAAGAGTTCGATCGCCCAGTTGGTAGCGATGCTGTCCGACTTCATCCCCGAGGCGATCGCACTGGGAGCTGCCTTCGCGCACGGCGAGAAAACCGGATTGTTGCTGGCGGTTTTGATCGCGTTGCAAAACTTGCCCGAGGGATTCAATGCGTATCGCGAGCTAAATGCGACCGGGGACATCGGTGGCAAGAAACTGGTGTTGTTGCTGGCGGCTTGCATTCCGCTGGGTCCGCTAGCTGGGTGGGTCGGCTACGAGCACCTCGCGGTTTACCCAAGAGTCGTCGGTTTCATCATGCTGTTTGCCGCCAGCGGGATTCTGTATTTGACGTTCCAAGATTTGGCACCTCAATCGAAGGTCGAGAACCAAAGGGCACCCGCGATCGGTGCCGTGCTCGGATTCCTACTCGGCGTCGTCGGCCAAGTCTTGCTCAACGGATAGTTCACATCGCCGCCCTTAAATGAAGCCGGAAGCCGGCAATTTGGCTTTCTCAGTGTCTCTAAATCACATGACCCGGAAAACGGTGTTTGGGCTCCTTTTCGGTGGGTCGCTACGAACTGGGTGATGGGAAACATCGCGATTTGCAGGGTCAAACGCGGTTCTCAACTGGAGCGAAAGGGAGGTCGCTACGGCTCCTAACCCAAACCGGCTAAGACACAGAGAACGTAAGAATTCTGGCCCAGAAACCGAAATCCGGCCGCGAGTGCCGGCCAGAGTGTTCTCAGGATTCTGAGACGACAGAGAAACCACCGCCACGAACATCGACGCAAGTGGTTGCGGGATAACGGGATAAAACGAAAAAAGCCGACG
>JBAUHR010000808.1:0-2133 GCA_049680385.1 Rubripirellula sp.
TCGAGCATGCGTAAATCTTCCTTTCCTGTCTTCTGAACACACTTGTTTTAATTATCGGCTTTGAACGTCGCTTCGACACGTTGGGCCGGCTTAAGCTGTTCGCTGCGCTGGGGATAGCCGCCGCCGACATCGACTTGCATGGTCAAGTGACAACGCCAGCGCTCGTCATCAGGCTCGGGGAAATCGCTGCGGAAATGCACTCCACGCGACTCGGCCCGTGCCAGAGCCGAATCGACGATGCAAGACGCCGTTTGCAACAAGTTTTGCAATTCCCAGCCTTCGACGCTGTCGAACTGATGCGTCATCACATAAGTCGCGTACGAACGAATTGAATCGCCGGCCTCACGCAGCCCATCAGCGGAACGCTCGACGCCCGCCAATCGGCCCATCAGGCTCTTGATCGAAACGCGCACGTCGGCAAAGTCAAACGACTCGGTACTTTCGTGGACCGGGTGCGAAACGGGAAAGGCTTCCAATTTGCTGGGTTGTTCGCCAGCGGCACGAGACGCGGCTTCGCCGACATAGGCGCCGTAGACGAGCCCTTCAAGCAAACTGTTACTGGCCAGTCGATTGGCGCCGTGCAACCCGCTGCTGGTGACTTCGCCAGCAGCCCACAAGCCGGGCAAACTGGTGCGGCCTTGCCGATCCACCGTCACGCCGCCGATCACATAATGAGCCCCAGGTCGCACGGGTATCCGGTCCGACGTGATGTCCAAACCGAACTTCTTGCACGCGATTGCGATCCCTGGAAAACGTGACATGACGTGATCGGGATCGAGGTGCGACAAATCCAAGTACACGTTGGAGTGTTTTGTTTTGTCCATTTGACGAATGATCGATTGGCTGACCACGTCACGCGGCGCTAGTTCGGCCCGGTCGTCATATTCGGGCATGAACCGTTGCCCGTTGGTATCAACCAAATGGGCTCCCTCGCCACGAACCGCTTCGGTGATCAGCGACCGCGACGAACCGGCGATGTACAAAACCGTGGGGTGGAACTGGATAAATTCCATGTCTCGCAGTTCAACACCGGCGCGATAGGCGATCGACGTTCCATCGCCGGTTGCGACGGACGGATTAGTCGATTCACGATAGACCTGGCCGGCGCCTCCGGTGCATAGAACCGTTTCTTTGGCCCAGACCATGATTGGTTGCCGGCCCTCTCTGAAAATCAACGCACCCCGGCAACGACCTTCAAAGGTCAACAGATCCGCCGTAAATGCGTTCTCCCAAATATCGATATTGGCAGCTTTACGAGTCCGCTCGATCACCGCTCGCATGACTTCGGCGCCGGTAGCATCGCCGCGAGCATGGACGATGCGTTCGCGACTGTGCCCGCCTTCGCGGCCCAACAGAAATTCACCGTCGCGTTGGTCAAACTGGGTGCCCCAACGAACCAGTTCTTCGATTCGCCGCGGACCTTCGCGGATCACCATATCCACGATTTCGCGATCACACAGATTGCCGCCTGCGGCGAGTGTGTCCGAGACGTGCGATTCAAAGCAATCGTCGGGATCTAAGACACCGGCAATGCCGCCCTGCGCATAGTTGCTGTTGGATTCCCGCAGTTTGTCCTTTGTGACCACCATCACCGACCGGTGCGATCCCACTGCATTGGCTGCTCGCAGACCGGCAAGCCCACCACCGATCACCAGAACATCCGTGAATCGGTGGATGGCATTTTGAGAATCAAAAGGCGTTAAGTAGCGAGGAGTGAACATTCAGACGTCTTTTCTAGATTTCCTGCGAGCTTACCGTTTTCTGCGAGCCTATCGGCCACCGGAATCACCCACGTGTATCGACAGATCTCCTTTATACCGGATAGGCTTGTCCGCCATGAGTACGCGTTGCCAATCGCGAACACGACCCCCATAACGTCCCAGCATCTTCAAAACCATTATCCTCACAACCATTCATCCACCGTCGAAAGCAGGCCTTGGCCACGCCCCCCAACACGAAGTCCCCCAACACGAAGCCTTCTGAACGAAGCCGCCCGAACGAAGTCCCAAGAAAGACCTCTCGGGCCGCAAACCCGACCTGGCTGAACAAGCTCGCCGACCGTTCTGCATCAAAATGAGATGCTCGGCGAAACGGACCAGAAAAAAAGGCTCTCTGATATTCTCGGTCGATATT
>JBAUHR010000809.1:0-4819 GCA_049680385.1 Rubripirellula sp.
GAAGGACTTTTTCGCTTTCGATCAACGTGCCTCCCAGCACGTTGCCCAAAGACGAAGTGTCGACGCCCAAAAAGTGGTCAGGTTTGCGAATCCCAAGATCATCAAAGAAAATCTGGTTCAGTTCGTAGTCGTAGTTTTGACCGGTGTGAACAATCACGTGCTCCGTGTGATCATCCAACGAACTCATTACCCTAGCTAAGCGGATAATCTCAGGACGAGTCCCCAAGATGGTCATGATTTTCAGTCGCTTGGACTTCATCGATTGTCTCTGGCGTTGTTTTTGGTTCAAGTAATTTAGGTCAGTGATCACAAGCGACTGCTAGCTTGCTGTGTCTGTTTCCACGTCAAGAAAATACGTGTCGGGCGAATTCGGATTAAACAATTCCGCCGACCAGAAGAGCGTCAGCAGCGGTTCATCGCCGACATTCGTAATGTTGTGGGTGTGTAGCGTGGGGATGTCAATCGCTTGCGGTCGACTGCCATCTACTTCAAATGTGTAGACTTCATCGTCGAAGACCTTTCGCAGTCTAATCTTGGCCTGCCCTTGGACGACCAGGAACCGCTCGACTTTGTGCAAGTGAAAGTGGTTGCCCCGAGTGATGCCTGGCTTGGTCGTTGACAAGAACGTCTGACCTTGCCCATCCGAACGAATCGCCTCGAACAGCGATCCTCGCGGGTCGGAGTGAAGTTCCAAGTCAATGGGACGTCGCTCGTGCGGAATGTACGACCGGAATGTGTTAAACATCTGTAGGTGAAGCGCACTGTCCAAGTTCGGGACTGTGCCCGATGAATATCGCTGTGCCAGGTGCTGCAATAATTCGACTGCTTCGGTAACCCTGAGTGGCGTTCCGGCTGGGCGCAATTCACCATCATGTTTTGATTCGACCACTTGCCAAACGGCTTTCGCTACATCGCCCGTGTGCAACAAAGAAAGTTGCCCATCACCTGTAACTGTTGGCGCTTCACCATTGGCGATCTGGTGAGCAAATGTTGAAACGGCCGAGTTGTAAAACGGTCGCCCGTGTTCGCCGAAAACATGCGGCAGAACTAGATTGGTGCAAGTTCCACTTTGTTCACGTGCCCATTTAGCCAGGATTTCGCCCGCGATCCGCTTCGACGCACCGTACTTCGTCGATCCATCGATGTGAGTCGAAGAACTGTAAACGAGATGCGGTTGCGCATTAGCTTGCACACACGTCGCAGCCAGACGTTGGGCAAGCCCAATGTTGGTGGCGTGAATTTCGTCTTCATCGCCGCGGTTCATTCCTGCGAGATGCACGACTGAATCCGCCTTGGCGATGGCATCCGCCAAGAAGGCATCATCCGCAAACTGCGATCGATTGCAGGTGATGACGTTGACGTCGGGTTGGGTAGACAGAAAGCAGCGAAAATGCCAGCCGATTAGACCGTCACTGCCGGTCACCAGGATTGTTGTCATCAGATTTCCTCGTGAAACAAAAACTACAATTAGGTATCGAGCAAATCAAACTAGCAGCCCATCTTGTTTTAGTTCGGCTTGGATTTCGGGCAGGCTAAGCAGTAGTTCCTTCATCTGCGATACCGTCAATTGCTCGGTTGAGTCGGACGAATAATCCGTCAGCTCTGCCTCGGTCTTTTCGCCTTCGGTAAAGAACTTGGAGTAATTCAAGTCTCGATTGTCCATCGGAATTCGCAAGAAATCACCCATGTCCTCGCTCCGTCGAATCTCAGCCACGCTGGCAAGTGCCTCGTGTTTCTTTTCCCCATGGCGGACGCCGATCGATTTAATCTCACTCTTCGATTCAAAGAGTTCCAAGACCGCCTGAGCCAACGTCATCAACGAACATGCAGCCGCCTTTTTAATGAACACATCGCCTTGCTGGGCGTTTTCAAACGCAAATTCCACCAACTGAACCGAATCGCGTAGCGGTAACATAAACCGCGTCATTTCTGGATCTGTCAACGTTAGCGGCGCACCCTCGCGAATTTGTTTGACAAACAGCGGGATCACGGAACCTCTTGAGCACATCACGTTGCCATACCGCACGCTGCACACTCTGGTTTCATCTTCATCCAAACGTCTGGCAACCGACTGGGCGACCTTTTCCATGACGGCTTTGGTCATGCCCATCGTATTGACTGGATAAACCGCTTTGTCGGTGCCCAAGCAAACGACGCATTCGACCTTTTCCTTGACGGCTGATTCCACGACGTTGTTGCTGCCAATGATGTTGGTCGCTACCGCTTCCATCGGAAAGAACTCGCACGACGGAACTTGTTTCAATGCGGCCGCGTGAAAGACCAAATCGACATCTTGCATTGCTGCGTCAACACTTTCACGATTGCGAATGTCACCGATGTAGAATTTCAGTCGAGGCTCCGCCATCGAAACGCGAAGCTCTTCCTGCTTGCATTCATCGCGGCTGAAGATGCGGATCTCTTCGTATCCACGATTAAGCAAGTGATGAACCATCGTCTTGCCAAAAGATCCTGTGCCTCCGGTAATCAATACTGTTTTACCGTCAGGAGTGATTGACTTAGAAGTTGATTGAAAACCCATCAGATGCGTCCTGTCGTCTATGTAAACACTTCGTGCCCTAGCAGAGCAAGATAAGACACTTACTGTAATCTGCCTGAGACATACGGCTACCGATCAATCCAATGCAGCGAGCAATTTCATCGATGGGCGTCGATACAATCTGCCACGACGGTAAACGGGAATATAACAATTGAATCGATTCGCCAACCCATCACGACGGCTGTCATTGAGTCACGGACCCGTAACCCAATCGTTTCAGCGTATCTCCCAATTCTTGATGCAACATTTGCTTTTCAGTGTCCGTCCATTTGTCATGCCACTTTTCAGCGGTATCGTTTCGCACTGTCTGATGGTAGCGATTCATTACGGAAGACTCATCGTCCAGGTTCAGAAACTCACACAGGTCGCTTAGGGCCTGAGAGTCGGACACCATCGACTCGTACCGAACTGAGTGTACTCGAGCGTTGTCGATCAAGCGGAAGTCTCGCTCGGCCGAATCGATGCATTTGACCCACTGCCTCGCACACACCGTCAATCGACTGTGTTGCTCCATGTCCCGATAAATGCCTTCGTACCGAGTGCCCCAAACTCGAGCAGACTGCTTGCGTGTGAACGAGTTCTTTGCGAACCAAGCCGCGTAAGCAACATTGGAAGGCGGGAAATAACGCAGCTTTCGCAACTTATAGGAAAGCGTCGTTGGTTGATCCCACAACCGATCCACTGACTCGACAACACTGCGGCCATCGCGCACCAAGTGAATGAACTTTGCTTCTGGAAAGACCTTGAACAAGAACGGTAGACGCAGTGTATTGGACACCGTTTTTTCGATCAGTATGGCTCCATTGCTCGCGCCGGCCAACTTGGGAAGTCGACGGCGAAGATCGTTGACAACGTTTTTCGTTGCCATCTCCGGTGTCAGGACATCATGGTCCAGGAAATCGTTTCCTTTCCGCCACACAAAGTTGATATCGAATGGAATGGCCGCCGTCGTTGGATGCGCGGCCAGCGTATCACGCAGAAACTTTGTTCCCGATCGCGCCGCTCCGATCAGGAAAACAGGTTTGCAGGAAAGCGGTTGCAGTTCCACGAGATTGACTTTCAAAGCAGTCGTTGATGAGAGAGCGATCGGCGATTTCGCTAGCGGATTAGATTCGGCCGGATGACGTGCTGGCCGAATGAATTCGGGTCAGGTCATGCAAGACGGATGCGACCGTATCGATTTCCAATTCGGTCATGCCGGAAAAGATTGGCAAGCTGATCAATTCGGGCCACGCGGCCGATGCCACTGGGCACGACTCGCTGGTCCAGCCGTGGCCTTGATAAAGCGGGTGCAGGTGTAGCGGCCGCCAGTGGACGGAAAAGCCGATGCCATTGGCCGACAATTGGTTGCAAAACTCGTTGCGATCAATCGTCAACCGATCCAAGTTCAATCGGATCGGAAAGAGGTGCCACGAATGTAGCCTTGACTCGTCACGCGTCGGCAACTGAATCGATTCGATATCGCCTAATTTGTCAAAGTAGGCGTTTGAAATCTGCTCGCGATTTTGTCGAAGCTGCTCGGCTCGCTCCAGTTGATGGATGCCGATGGCAGATGCAATGTCCGTCAGGTTGTATTTGTAGCCCGCTTCGATGATTTGATAATCCCATTTGGCTGCCGTCTCGAATCGTCGCCAAGCGTCGCTGGACAAGCCGTGCAGTGAGCCACATCGCATCTTGTCAGCGATTTCTGCGCTTGCGGTCACCGCCATTCCGCCTTCGCCAGTTGTAATCGTCTTGTTGGCGTAGAACGAAAAGCAAGTCACGTCGGCAGTCGACTGACCGCATCGAATCCAGTCGCCATTGGAGTTCTTGTAAGCTGCCGGAAAGGCATGGGCGGCATCCTCGACGACCCAAAGCCCATGTTCGTCCGCAAACTTACGAGCAAACTCCATGTCAACCATCAGTCCGCCGTAATGGACTGGCATCACGCCAACAACTTCAGAGACGGTAAGGGGAAGTTCACTACGACGCGCCAAAAACAGTTTGCGTTCGGCGTCTTCCCAGTCGATGCCCAGTGTCACGGGATCGCAATCGACCAGGATCGGTATGCCGCCCCCGTACATCACTACTTCGGCGGTCGCAGCAAATGTGTGCGTTGGCACCAGGACACCTTGGCCTGGTTGTAAGCCAAGGGCGCGAACGGCAAGGTGCAACGCAGCGGTGCATGAATTGATCGCAAGGGAGTGTTCCGCGCCGACCGCTTCTGCAAACTCTTTCTCGAACCGTCTGGTCAAAGGGCCGGAAGTAAGCCAACCGCTTTTC
>JBAUHR010000810.1:0-4044 GCA_049680385.1 Rubripirellula sp.
TCGCGGTTAGGTCGTCGATGTCGATAACAACACGGTTGAGACATTGCGAGTAGTTGGTGTAGTTCGCCATCGACGCAGTTGTGCCGGGAACATGCAGAGCCGACTTGGTGGGGTCAGGCAGGCTCTCGCCGTATGCCGCGCTGGCACCACGATACGCAACACCGCGACCAACGACGCTGGCGGTGATTGCGACCGCGGCATAGTCTGAAAGCACTACGGTATTGCTCGACGGATCATACGTCACAGAAAAAGTTCCTTCACCGCCGACCGTCGTCACTCGCTGGCCGCTTGCGACGTTATCAAATGCACCCGCCAAATTCGTACTGGACACCACAACGGTAAAGATGTCCGCCGCCGCAGGAACAAAGGAATCCGTCAATGAAACGCTTAGCGTTCCATCAAGTATCCCCGCGTTAGTAATCAACTGGTCGTACTGTGTACCAGCTTGCGTGCCTCCGATATCGACGGCAAGTCCGTCGATGGTTGTTCTGCTAATCACAAAGCTGGATGTTCGGTTATCCATCGCGGCGAGGTCCGCAGTCGAAGCCGTATAAGTGACGGGGCTTCCGTTCAACTGATAGTCGTAAATCGTCACTTGGAAACCATCTGGAATGCTGATCGACGAAAGCGCGTTGTTGCCAATCGGCGAAGCGTTAAGGTCAACATTCAAGTAGGTTCCTTCGGTCAGTTCCCAAGTTTGCCCATGAAAGTTCTCGACGTCAAAAAGGACAACGTTGGACGTTTGATTTCGGTCGACCACTTCCGGACGACCATCGGGGAAATAAAGAGCAATCAGGGCATCGATTCGAGCCACGGCAGCATCTTTGCGCAAGTCTCCGTTATAGACAGATGTGTCATAGCTACTGCTAAGTTCGACCCAAGGGCCTCTTGCGTTGTTTAGGAAATCGCTCATGCGGTTCTTCACCGGGTTCCACTCGGCTTGGCTTTGAGGAACCGAGTTCCTTGCCTCGATCATCCGATCGTAGATTCCGACCGACGGCCCTAGTCCTTCGTTTTGCATGGCTGTTGACAGCGCAGACTGATTGCTTGGGCTATGTCCCCAAAGATGGAACAGCGGCGCGACGTTGACACTTGCTTCGCGAGAAAGACGCAAAATCCGGTCATTCTTGTTGTGACTGGTGCGATTGGAACCGAAGTTAGCTACCGTCCATTCCTGTCCGTCGAGTTCCTCGTTGATCTTTAGATTGAAATTCTCAATCGCTTCCCAACCGAACAGTTCCACGTATTCGACATAGTCGGCGTGCCCGCGTGGGCGATAAGACCCCTGTTGGTAAGCCATGTCGGATCCCGACAGAAATTCATCCATCACCACCCAACTGCTCAGCGTGTCGGAAGTCGTGTGGTTATGAGAACCGTAGGCCAATGATTGGCCAAAAGCTTGTTGCAGCGTCAGGCCTTCCAACTTGTCGCCAACCGCCGTCGCTAACATGTGGTGGATCGATTCGGTTTCGCCAGAGAACATCGAAAAATACTCGGCATGTCCGTGCTCGTGAAGCAAGACTCGGTCGTACGCATGTTCGACCGTCAACGGATCGCGAGCTGTATTCTGCGCAAAGGTGCCATAATTGCTTTGCGGATAACCAATGCTAAATGCGTTGCCGCGAATCTGCGTGTCCACGATCATGTACAGAATTGCCTTGGGACGATCGGCTCCCTTGCCCGCGTAAACGGAGACTGTCTGAATCACCGCATCATGGGTCTCGATCATTTCCATCATGGTCGCGTAGTCAAAGTTCCGCACCCATTTTGATGGCACGGTCCACATCGTGTGTTCGCTTTCGATGTCGGTAAACGCACCCAGGTAGTTCCGTTCCGTATTCTCCCATTCGATTTGCGAAGTCTTGTCAAAGCTTCGGTCAGAGAAAAACGGCGCGCGAATCGTATTACGGAATTGAACGTTGACAAGTCCAGCATCAGCGCCGATCGGAACCTCGATGTAGATGTTGCCACCCATCGGGTTGGCAACCTGAGTGACCGTGCCAGTGATGTCGAATTGGTTGCTAACGCGATGCAAGCGGTTAGCTGTGTTTTTACTCGCCAGATCCCACGAATGTCCGCCGACACGGATGCTGAATCCAGCGTTCACGAGTTCTGGTGGCACAATCACCTCTGCGATGCTGCCCGGTGCAAGATAGGCACCGGTCATCCGTCGGGCGGCGTTGGTATCGTAACCACCCGGGCTACCAAACTGATCCGCTAGCGTCCCATCGATCGTCACCTGATAGACAGCCAACGGGTCAGTGGGCGATGGAACCGAACCGGGGAAATTTTCCGTCGATCGGAACATCATTCCGTCGACCACGTCCGGGAGGTCCGCAATCAGGTCAGCGTCGACGGCATCAAACATCGCCTGATAAACTCGGAAGATCGATCGTTCGAGACCGCGATTGTCCGAACTGGTTGGCCAGTCATTATCGAAACTGGAAACGCCCTGGCTAGTAAAAAGTGGGCCCTTTTCGGTCTCGTAAAGCTCAACCACTTCGGCCGCCGCCACGAAATCATCGAGCCGATCGCCGAGCGTACCTGACTCGTTATCAAACGTATTGCTCCACGTCTCAAACTCGGCAAACGTCATGGCGTCGGTACCGAGGATGTGTTGTTCCAATGCATCGAAGCGATCACTGGCCGCAATCGTTGTCGATGCAAAAATGCCCCCCGGTTCGATCGCAAGACCTCCGACGACTTCCGCCGTCCAGTGCGCAACCTCGGTGTCACCGGACTGTTCTTCATCGATAAAGATCGTGGCAGTGGTATTGCTCAACGCCGAAAGCCCAACGGTTCCTGGGTCCGTACCATTGGTGGTTTGCATGTCTGCAAAAAACGCTGGCACTGCGTCGAAGCCAGCCCCGTTTATCGAACGAGCAAAATCTTGATGAGTGATAACGGGTGACGTGATAAACGCTTGGAATTTCTGGTCGCCCGTTGAACCAACGCCGCTGTCGACCAGGATGAATCCGACTGTCTCGGCACCGTGAATGCCGTCTGCGGCCTCTTCTTCTTGGATTCGAACTTGGAAGTCATTGTCGGACGACACAATCGCGCGAGTCGTCGCAGCGGCAGGGTCGTTCTCGGTCATGATCTGCGACAGCAGGACGGGCCGAGAACTGAATAGGGAATCAGTGAAGAACGACGTCCATGTTTGCGTTTGATCGTTCAAGTAACCGGCGACCAGTCTCGTTCCATCGGTCAGCCGGTGTGTGCCACCCTCAACAACCAAGTAGGACACGGTTTCGGCCGCGTGAATTCCGTCAAGGTAATCCCATTCATCAATCGAAATTTGGAAGCTGTCGCTGCCAACATTTCGAACTCGGACGGTCGCCGGAGCGCCATCCGATTGAGAAGCAGGCCCCGCGATGACGACGGGATTGGTGAACGTCTGAGTCAGATTGATCGTTGACCAACTATTAGAGACTTGTGCGGTTGCCACGATCCCAATTTGGCCGTCTCCCACAAAGTTTGGAATCTCTGCTGCCAAGAGTTGCCGTCGTTCCAACGTTTGAAGTCTCGAGAGCCGATTCCGCGTTTTCAGTCGCAGGCCGCTTCGCTTCGCACGAGACTTCAACATGTCTTTTTTCTTCCGAGATAAAATTGCGTCAAACAGGCGAAACGCGAGATAAGTTGGGCACCGTGATCCTGTCATCAGTCGACTAGTATTATCCACGGCAAAGATAAGCCAATACAGCAACGATGAGTTCTCTTGACGCTTGGAAACATTGACCCGTTTAAGAGACACTGGGCAATACGTTTATTTCCAATTGCTGAGTGCTAAATCAACGAGGCTGTCTTGTTGCAGTTTGTCGTCGGAAACCCAATCCAGTTCATCTTCATCGTCAGTCGGTGAATCTTCGATAGGTGCGAGTAGCGGTTCGCTTTCCTGACTGGACGAACGCCCCAGCCGGTTGATGATCTGCAAGCTGTCCAGTGCCGTGACTCGGCCGTCACCGCTGACGTCATAGAAGTACGCTGATGATTGGCGTTCGGCAAAACCGGCCAACTCGGATGAAGCTGGCGTTTGCCCTAGGA
>JBAUHR010000811.1:0-23007 GCA_049680385.1 Rubripirellula sp.
GCTTCGGTCAGACTGGAACGCTCGGCGAGAGTTTTTAATGGCCAAATTAAGGTGCCCGTCCGATGCGACTTCATTGTTTAGGGACCGTTGGATACCACCCCAATAGCGTTCGCCACACGTCGTGCTATTTCCTGCCCGAATCTGGCATCGTGCTGGATGCTGGCAGCGGCGCGTTTCGGTTGGGCGATTTGGTTGAAACCGACCATCTGGACATCCTGCTCAGCCACGCCCACTTGGACCACACCTTCGGACTGACGTTCTTGTTGGACGTGCTGTACCAGGTCGAAAAACGCCGCGGACGACCGATCCAGAAACTTCGGATTCATGGCGAAGCAAAAAAACTGGCAGCGATCCAGTCGCATCTGTTCAACGAGTTGATTTTTCCCGTTGCCTTTGACGCGGATTGGATCGCGATCGACGATCGACCGACCTTTTCGATCGGCGAAGTCGACGTTACCTGGCGAGGCCAGGACCATCCCGGCGGCTCAGTCGCCTATCGGTTCGATTGGAATTTTCAGGGCAATCGCCCGGCCAAACGGTTGGTCTATGCGACGGACACAACCGGCGACACCACCGCCGAACACGCCGAATGGTCGTCCGGTGCGGATGTGTTGATGCACGAATGTTATTTTCGTGACGATGCGGCCGAGTGGGCCGTCAAAACAGGTCACAGCTATGCCAGTCGCGTCGCCGAAGTTGCCACGCTGTCGCGGCCAAAGCACTTGTTGCTAACGCACATCAACCCGATCGAAGAGTCCGAGGATGCGGTTGGGATTGAATCGATCCGCAAAAAGGTCGCTTGCGCCGTGACGTTGGCGGCGGACAAGATGACGTTGGATTTCTAGTTCCGCGTCTCACTCGTGTTCAAACAGGACACAGATCGCTGACGGAGCAAAAACGACTGACTGGTTGTAAGTCAATTCGCCAGTCGAACCGTCAACGTTGAATGACGCCAACGTGTGCGAGTCTTGCCCGGCGGCCAGCAACCAGTTTCCGGTCGGGTCCAAGTTGATGTTTCGCGGTGTGACCGCGCGAGCGTTTTCGACTTCGATGACCGACAACTGACCCGACGACTGGTTCACTCGGAAAACTGTGACCGTGTCGTGACCGCGGTTGGCGGCAAAAACGAACTGGCCCGATGGGTGAACGCGAATTTCCGAACAACTCTTGAACTGTTCTTTGGCCAACAGTTGTTTCGAAACCGTCGGGATCGTTTGCTTAGGAGTCATCGTGCCGGTTTCGGCGTTGTAATCGAACACGGTCACACTAAGCGACAATTCGTTCAGCACGAAAACGAACTTCCCGGACGGGTGGAACTTCATGTGCCGAGGACCACCACCGGCCGGCACTTTGCCGTAACCGTGCGGCGTGATCGTGGCATTTTCGAGATCGACCTTATAGATCACGACTTTATCCAGACCGAGGTCTGGCACGAACGCGAAACGATTGTCGGGCGAAAAACCGGTCCAGTGAGCGTGCGATGCGTCTTGGCGTCGGGGCACAACGCCGGATCCGCCTTCGTGTTTGATCAGTGCGGTGCGTTCTTTCAGCGATCCGTCTTCATTTAACGAAAACGCCGCCACGCTGCCACCACCGTACTGGGCGGTCAGCAACATCTTTCCGGTCGGGTCGACCGAGACGTGAGCCGCGCCGCCATCGCCGATCTCGAGCGAATTGACCAACGACAGTTTGTCGCCTTCGATCGTATAAGCCGCAACGACTTGTTTGCCGTCGAGCCCGCCAACGGCGTACACCAACTTGCCGCTCGGGTGCATCGCCAAGAAACCGGGCCCTTTCATTTCGGCCGCCAGCGTCGGGTTGGTCAGTTTGCCTGTGTGAGTGTTCAGCGTGCAGTGGTAGACGCCCTCGGACTTTGGGCTCGATCCGGTCCCGATCCAAACGTCGACATTTACTTTTTCCGAAGCGTTGTCGGCGGCGGTCGTGGATGGTTGGGACATGATGAATGCCAGGATGCAGCAGGTGACGAAGCAGAAACGCATGATTGGTTAGGCTCGCAATTGGATGTGGGGGGCTTTGATCATCGCCGAGCGGAGCGGACGATGCAAGCGCCTTGCCAGAGAGAGGCAGGCTTGACCCGCGATTTCCATTTACGCCAAAGGCGAACCGCAACCGATCGAAACGGGGTTCGTCGCGTTACTGGAACTACGGCAGCTCGATTCGGTCGATCTGCGTGAACTTGCCGATTTCCATGTTCGCGCCGCCGATCATCAGCAGTTCCTTTTCGCTGGTCGGCAACATCCGGTGAAAGAAACGTGCTGGGTCGCTTTTGGCAACCGTCGCCCAGGATTGTTGGTCGCCGGCGAGCTGGTGCACAAATCCGTCCATCGTGCTGACGTAAAGCTGGCCGCCGGTGGCGAACGATGCCGAACCGAAACCGGACATGCCGCTGCCGGGAAGCGATGGCCCGTCGCTCCACGAGTCGCTGCTGGGGTCATAGACGTTGACCTTGGTGGTTGGTTTTCCGTCGGAGTTCATCCCGCCGATCACGAACAGCTTGCCGTCGTAAGCGGCAACGCTCATCGCACGTCGCTGAAACGGTGGTGTGGCGATCGGTTGCCAAGTGGCGGATGCGTCGGCGAGGTCCAGAGACCAAGCCGTTTTGTGCCACTGGCTGTTGTCGCTTTCACCGCTGAGTTTCCAGCCGCCAAAAACAAAAACTTTGTCGCCTAGGACGGCCGCGTCGAGTGACGACCGTGGTTCGGGCAGTGACGGCAGATCAGTCCAAGCACCCGTCGCCGAGTCATAGGCAGCGACGTCGTCTTGCGATTGCAGGTTGTGATCTTCGCCCGCCGCGTTGACGGCTGTGAATCCACCGATGCGGATCACACGATTTCCGTGTGCCACCAGAGCCAGACCTTGCAGAGCTGGTCCGCTGGGCAGTGGTTTCCAAGTCCCGTTTTCGCCTTCGGTCGTGTCCAAGCACCAAGCGCGATTGGACTGTTCGTCGATCGAATACGAATGAGCGCTACCAGTATGGCCGCCGTAAACGTAGATCTTGCCATCGGCGATCGCCGCGCCAAAGCTGGTCAATGACTCGGGCAATTCGGGCAAGTTCGTTGGCACGATCGATACTCTGCTGTTAGCGTCTAGTTTGGGAACATTGCTGTTCTGTTTGGCTTTGGATTCGGCTTTGGATTTGTGCGATGCGTCGCCAGCGATACGAAATGTGGCCGTCAAATAGTCGGTTGTGCTGGTGTAGCCAACGCCGTCAAGCGAACCTTTCGCGTCTTCATCCGTCAGTCCCACGACGATCGCGTTGAGGCCTGGTTCGACGTCCGATTTAGCGAACGTCACGATACCCGCAATGTCCGTTTTGGCCGACGCTTCTTCGTGGCCTTCTTCGCAGTACAGTTTCACTTCGACATCCTTGGCGGGCTTGCCGTCGCGCAAAATCGTGACACTGGCGCCGCCGGCTGGCAATGCGGTGATGACTGATTGCAGCGGCGCGTCGGGACGCGGTTGTGATGGCCAAAGGCTCGAATCGGTTTGCGGTAAGTGCTCGACGTGATACGTCAACTTGGTGCCGTGATACAAACCGTACGTGACGACGCCAGAAACTTCGTCCGCCGAATCGACCGACGCCTCGCTGCGAATGCCACGCAGCGAATCGGTGTCGACCGGCTGGGTGTCGAACGCCGACTTGCCCGTGGTCAGTTCGATTGCCGCGACTTTTTCGGGCATGTGGTAAGTGCGATCGGCCGGTGATTCACCGAACCACATCACAGCGTGTCCTTGGTCGTCAGTCGCCAACCACGGCATGTGAGCAGCGGCAGTGTTCGCAAGAGTCGAGCAGGTGATTGCAATCAGTGCGAAACGGTACAGAGTTGAAGGTTTCATGTTTTCTTTGGATTTAGAATTGAATTGATTGGATGGGTGCGCTGGTCGCATCGTGGGATGCTACAAGAACTCAACTTCAAAATTCAGCGAGTTCGATTGACCTGGTTTCAGTTCGCAAACCAGTTGACTGTTCGCGTCAAACGCTGGGTCGATCATGGCGTCGGCGGGTGGCAGCAACGCAAGTTGCTCGGCGGGTAATCCTTTGCACAACTCGCGCGGGATCATTGCAACGCGAACGCGGTACGTTCCACCGTGCAAATCGGCGTTTGCGGTGACATTGAACTGGCCGCCGAAGACCGGAACCGAAACGTTTGGGCCTGTCGTTCCGGACATCGGCTCCAACGTGACGACGGCGCCTGACAATGGTTTGCCGTTGACACTTAAGACTCCGTTGGCCGTGACGCTTGGCTGGTCGTCACTGCCACAGCCGACCAAGCTGAACAGGCAAGCGGTCAGCAACGCGAGGCGTAGGAAGCGAGTGTTTACCATGGCTCTTGATCAATCACCTCGCCGTCATTGCGTGCGGTCAATCGATGCAGCGTTACCGCGTCGACGGATTCCGTCAGAAAACGAACGCTGCCATCACTGAGTAAGAATTGTACGCCGGCCGCGTGCGGGCCACGAAACGATTCGTACGAAGGAATGTCGAACAGCGAGATCTCTTTCGCATTGAACTTGCCAAACGTCGAAGCAGTCGAGTGATACGGATAGCTGTTGGCCCACTTGCCCGCACTCTCGCCACCCGAACCGGGATAGGGGAACGGCAACGAAGATGTTTCGCGAACCTGGACACCAAACTCACCGACCAAAAGAGTGTTGGTTGTCCCGTCGGCGTTGGAAATGTCGTCCACCGTTACCCACGGCAACCACGATACCGAGTCGGCCAATCCCGCCGTCACTCGTTCGCCACGAAACACGTTCATCGAATCGACGATCGCACCGTTGTGGATTTGATTGCGATACTTTTTTGTGCCTGTCGAAAGTGCATAGCTTGAATAGCCATCGGGCGTCCCGCCACTGTCGGGCAACGACATCGATGGGCACCGATAGACCGGCGGTGTGCGTTTGGCGGCAACTTCGTTTTCGGGTGACCACGCATCCGCACTGATGTCAAACTGTTCAAACAAGCTCGCTTGTTCGACGTACGGCAAAATCGACACGAACGCCGTCAGCCCGGCTCGTTGAACGGGTTGGCGGTTGGTTCCGCTGACGCGAATGCCCATCGCGCTGGGCGGCAGTCGTCGGTTGACGTCGTTGTAGTTGTGCATCGCCAACCCGATCTGTTTCAGATTGTTGCTGCACGACATCCGGCGAGCCGCCTCGCGAGCCGCTTGCACGCCCGGCAACAGAAGACCAATCAGAATTCCGATGATCGCAATCACAACCAGCAGTTCGATCAACGTGAATGCAGTTCGCGAATGCCACGAACGCCGGGCGGTTTGTTGACGGACGGTTTGTTGATGAGCAGTTTGTTGACGGGCAGTTTGTTGGCGTTTGCGGCGCATGGCAAGACCGCCGGCGATCAAACCGAGGATCGCCAGACTGCTCGGTTCGGGCACGGCCGACGGAGTGATGAAGGGAGTGCTCTGTGTGAACGTGTCGATCCGAAGCTTGTCCATCGACATGCTGCTGGACTGAGCCTCGAAGTCGAATCGGTATTCGGATTGCGATGAATCCAAGTCCCAAAGCGCCAAATAGCTGACGCCTTCGCCCCCGAAGGTTCCACCCAACGAAGTGCGATTCGTTTCGACGGCAAAGCTCGGCGCGATCGTGCCCGCCGCGATGGCGGATGAACTGAGCAGGATCGACGAGTAATCGAGTTCCGAGCCGAGCGTTTCGAACTGAGCGACGATGCGAGTGAACCCGCCGCCGGTGGTTCCTGAACGAACCGTGGCGAACGCGTCGGTGACGAAAGTCGAATCATCGCCCGGCCCAAACAGGCCGCCGTAGGCGTTACCGCTAGACGCTAACGATTGGTTCGAATCGAACGTCAACAAGCTGGGCAACCCGGCGCCAGTGAAGGTGCTGTCGGCCGATGGAGAAGTTCCCGCCGGCAGGAATCCTGGCGCCGTTCCGCCGGGGAACCCTGCGAAACTATCCCAGAACGCAAAGCTGCTGTTCGTTGACGACGGCGTCCAACCGAACACTTCGCCGGGAACGCCCGGCACCGATTCGCCAGGAACAAAGATGGCCGCACTTGCGACCGAAGCGGGATTCAGCCCGGCGAAACCAATCACCAAAGGCACCCACAAAAAACGAAACCACTGCATCACGCAGGCCTCTGCAAAACAAGTCACGAAAAACGCCCGATCGTTGCCCAGTGCAACTCGGTGCGGTGCTTCTGTCTTGCTTGCTGGGTCAGATCGCGAACGCCGCAGAGGAAGCGAAAGGGATCGCTTCGTCTCGACGTCGCTTTGCCTGGCTTGCTACCTTGGAAAGCTATTGAGAACGAGTCTCAACAAGCGGGATTCTACTCGGCCTCATTCAGTCAGGAAAGCCCGTCGGTGGCGAATTTTCGAAGAAGAAAATTTATCGTGCGAGTTTTCACACCGGAAAATACGGCGAATTTTTTTACGCAATGATTGTTGACAAAAATCGCCAAAGCCAGTTTCTTATTGAGAGCGGTTCGCAACAACGCGACCGTCGCAGCATTTCCACACCCTTTGACCGTTCTCATGTCACCCCAGCGCGATGCCAATCCGAACGAGCCGCCATTGGCCGGGATGCAGCCAGGAACCGCTGGCCAAGCCGAAAATACGGCTCGCAAGATCCTGCATTTCACTGACCTAGCACGCTGTGGCGACGAAGTCTGGATCGAGTACGAAAACAAGCTCTACCGCCTGCAAAGCACCCGCCAAGGCAAGCTGATTTTGACGAAGTAGGGGACCGTGTTTTAAGCGGCTCGCTCGTACACGACGCCTTTGATGTTGCGGCTGGTTTGGTCGATCGCGCCGGTTTTTCTTAGCACGTAGGCGATCTGTTGGGCGTGCCATCTGGGGCGGTCGATGGCGGTGGCGAGTTCGGCGGTGTTGAACGATGTGATGTCGTCGGGTAGATCCAGCAGCGACAGCAGATCCGACGGTTTTTTCAGCTCGATCACACTGGCGATTGATTCCAGTTTGACGTCGGCGACGGTGTAGTCTTTGTGCCAACTACGACGTCGTTTTTTGGTGCTCGGCACACGGTGTTCTTCGACGTGAATCAGCGGCACTTCGATGGTCAAGTTGGTGTGCGGGAACACTCGCGTGAAGTAGATCAGTTCGTCAAAAACGTTCAGCACGCTGCCGCGTTTCGGGCTCAGTCGCCGTGACTTGATCGGGCCATCTCGCTTGGCCATCTTGATGATCCGAGTTCGGATGACGATAGGTTTGACGACTCGCAAGGTGTGCCGTTTCAGCAGGTCGTTGCACTTGTCGCGAATTGCCGACAGGGACGCACACTGGACTTCGATCAGTTCTTCGCCCGAAACTTCGCAGCGACGGATTGCATCGATGCGGTAGCTGCCCAGGACGACTTCGGTTTGCGAAGGATCGTCGGCGTAACCGAGTTTCAGTTGATGATGGAGCGTGGTTTCCATTTCTCAATCGTTTCGACGTGGTGCGACGTTCATAGTGGTGCGACGTTCGTTCAGGGCAGATCCGTCGTTCTCGTTACTTCTCTACCAGCTTTGCGAATGCACTGGCAAGCTCGTCCCAGCGTTCGGGCAGGATCATCAGGGCTCGGTGGTCCAGCACCATCAGCCGTTCGCCGAGCATTTTTGATCGGTCAAGCGAAACCGGTTTTCGGCATCGACGATTGCTAGTGCCGGCCAGCGACCGGAATCCGGCGCCGATGGGCAGTCCGACTTGCTGGGCCGAATCGATGATCGACTTTCGCTGCTCGGCCGAATCCGCAGTGAAGGCGACTTTGTAGAACGTCGATTGGTCTTGGTCGCCGCTTTCCCAGGTCAAGTTCTTGTGTTTGGTCAACACTTCGTCGCGAATGAAGACCGCGGTTTGGCTGCGCTGTTGGTTCATTTCGTCCAATCGGTCGAGTTGCGGCAGGATCATCGCGGCAGCCAGTGGCGGCATCGCGAACGCGTCGCTGGGCCGATCCAGGATCGGATTCAGTCGCGCGGCCGAACGGTCATCGCTAGCAAAGACGACTCCGCCGCTGCCCGACGTGATCAATTTGCTGCCTCCGGTCGACCAGGTTCCGAAATGGCCGATCGAGCCGGCGGCGCGACCTTCGATCTTCATTCCCGCGACTTGGCACGCGTCTTCGACCAGGAACCAGCCGCGGTCGTCGCAAATCCGTTTCAGTTCGATCACATCGGCCGCCATGCCAAACAGATGCGACGCAATCACGGCTTTGACCAGTGGCGACGCTGCTGCTTTGACACTGGCCAGATCCAGGCATGGTGTACCGCTGGCCAGGTCCGCTAGCACTGGTTTGGCACCGATCAGTTCGATGGCGCGAACATTGCCGGGGTAGTCAAAGGCCGCGGTGATGACTTCGTCGCCCGGGCCGACTCCGGCGGCTCGCAGCGCCAACTCAACCGCCGCCGAGCCGCTGCAGCACGTTCGTGCGGTCGCCGCGCCGGTCATTTGGGTCAAGCGAGACTGCAATTTCGCGACGGCGACGGAGTCATATCGTCCCCAGTCGCCAGAATTGACGCAGTCAGACGCGGCTGCCGAGATCGCGGGCCATTGGGGCGGCCAGGCCGGAAGTTCAAGCATTATCGGTGAATCCTAACTCCCTTAGTTGTGCTGGGGTTGTGACGATTTTTGCGTATCCATATCATGCCGCATCCTCTAATCCCTTTGCTGCCTGACTTTCTAGCATTTTCGTCATCGAAAGTTGCGTTCAAAGGACCCCTCAATGCAAGGCGTTGTCGTTTGTTGATCGTTCGCATCATGAATCGGTATGCACTGGACCTGCAACTACTTGCGCAAGACGCGGGTGGTGCTGGTGCTGCACCGGCGGGTGCGGCTCCGGCCGGCGGATCGGGTGATTTTCTGTCGCCGTTCCTTTTGCCTGCCGGGCTACTGTTCCTGTTCTACTTCATCGTCATTGCTCCCGAGCGCCGACGCAAATCGGACGAAGCAAAGTTGATGTCGGCGATCAAAAAGAACGACCGAGTCGTCACGATTGGCGGCATTCACGCGGTGGTCGCAGCAGTTTCGCCTGACAGCGACGTGGTGACATTGCGAATCGACGAAAACGCCAACACAAGAATCAAAGTCAACCGATCGGCGATTTCGCGGATCGTGACCGACAAAGAGACATCCGGCAAAGAAAACAATTCCGACCAATCCAAGGATGACGGCTCGAACGCGAAATAGCGGTGTAAGAGGTCGCCGCAGTGATGCGAATGACCTGGCGCCGCGAAGGACACGACGAGCCCTCCCCCCACCGATCCCGATACAAGAAAACGATGGACTGCTCTTTCATGACCAATCTGGTCTCTGCCGACTCGGCCCTCAACTTTTTTAACTTGGCCCAAACGGATCCAGCCACGGTTGCTGCGGCTGCTCAGGATTTGGCAGCTTCGGCGGCAAATGACGCCGCCACCAACGCTGCCCAGCAGGGCATCTCGTGGGAACAGTACGGTGCCGTCGCGGTCGCCTTGGCGGTTCTGATCTTGCCGTTTGTGATTGGCAACTATCTGGCCAAGTCCATCAAGATGCCTTCCTACGGCACACGTTTCGGCTGGGTTTTGCTGGCGATCATTGCCAGCGGTGTGGTGCTTTCGCGATCGCGTCCCGGATTGGGCGTTGACCTTCGCGGTGGAACGATCCTGGTCTACGAAATGGACCCGAACAAACTCAACGCGGGCGGCGACGACGACGCCCAAACGATCACGTCCGAAGACTTGGTCGAACCGCTGACACGCCGGATCAACCCCTCGGGCACGCAAGAAATCGTGATTCGCCCGTACGGTGAATCGCAAATCGAAATCATTGTTCCCGAAGTCGATCAACGTGAAGTTGACCGCATCAAGGGACTGGTCGAAGAAGCCGGGATTCTGCGTTTCGCGATCCTTGCCAACCAATCCGATCACCAGCCGCAAATCAATCTGGCGATGGAGCAGGCAGCGTCGAAAGTACGCGCCGCCCGACTGGAAGAAGTCGTCCGAGATCCTGGGATCGACGACTCGGTTGTCGGCATCTGGGCGAACGTTGATCGTGAAAAACAAGACGGCAAGCTTGGACCGCTGCGAGTCGACGTTGGCGACGCTATTCTGCGCAACCCTGACACTGGCGACATCCTGAACTTGCCTGCCCAGTTGCGTGGCGACAACAGTGCTGCGGCCATCGCGGCGTTCATCGATCAGCAAGGCTTGTCGGGCGTCGAAGCCTTGATGATTATCGATCCATTGATCGACATCACGGGCGAAGACTTGGCGTTTGCGGCCAGCACGTTTGACGAGAAGGGCTCGCCCGCCGTCGCGTTCAACCTGACCGATTCGGGATCGAACCGATTCTTCGTCTTGACCACGAACAACGCACCGATTGGCCAACGGACTCGGCGACTAGGCATCGTGCTGGACGATAACTTGTTGTCGGCACCGAGCATTCAGTCGCCGATTCGCAAAGAGGGCCGCATCACGGGCAAATTCACTCGCCAAGAAGTCGAATCACTGGTTCAGATCTTGAAGGCTGGTCAATTGCCGGCCGCCCTGACAAAGAAGCCGATTGCTGAAAACCAAATCGACGCAACGCTCGGTAAGGACACGATCACCAAGGGTGTCTGGGCGATCTCGGCATCGCTGATTTTGGTTCTGATCTTCATCCTGATTTATTACCGCTTCGCAGGCGTGGTCGCTTGTGTTGCCCTGGTGATGAACCTGGGAATGATCTTGGCGACGATGGTTTTGATCAACCAACCGCTGACGCTGCCCGGTTTGGCCGGTCTTGTGTTGACGGTCGGTATGTCGGTTGACGCCAACGTGCTGATCTTTGAACGGATCCGCGAAGAACTGAAAAAGGGCGCGGCTTCTCGGATGGCGATTCGAAACGGTTTCGCCAAGGCGACCGTCACGATTGTCGACGCAAACTTGACAACGTTGATCACCGCGATCGTGCTGTATGCAATCGGTACGGACCAGATTCGCGGCTTCGCGGTGACCCTGATCTTGGGCATCGTGTTCTCGATGTTCACGGCGATCTACGTCTCGCGAACTTTGTTCGATCTTGCTGAACGTCGCGGCTTCCTGTCGCTTAGCATGTCCGACGGCGTCAATGCACTTCGATCGTCATTCACTGGCGAAGCCGGAATCGATTTCATGAGCAAGGGCCGCTTCGCACTCGCTTGCTCGGCCATCTTGGTATGCGTAGGCGTGGCGTCGCTGTTCGCTCGCGGCAAGAGTATTTTTGACATCGACTTTGCGGGTGGTTCGTCGGTTCAGTTCCGCTTGGACACACCAACGAAGACGGACGAAGTTCGCAACATTGTTAAGCCTGAAATGGTGAAGGCCACGGACAAGGGGTCCGAAGACGTGCCATACACAGTGAACGGCGTGACGATGGAAGGTGTTGCCAATCAAACGGTTTACAAAGTCGACTCGTCGTTCGAAACGGTCGAAGAATTGAAGGCAGCCGTCACGAAAGCATTCAGCGCAGCCGAAGGCGTCAAGATGGTCACCTACAGTGTCTCGATCAGCCCGGGTGCTGCGAAGACTGGCACGGTAAAACCTGCTGGCGACGAGAACAGCTTTTTCAAGGCGTCGGATGACAACGGCGTCATGTTCGCGGTTGCTCGTGCACAAGACGAGGCACAAGACGAGGCAGAAACCGATGTCGCTGCACCTGCCGATACGGCGGCAGACGAAACGGTTTACAACAGCAGTGCGATCATCGAACTGGGTGTCGAAGGCGAAACCAATGGCGGACTGCTGAACGGTTCGACGTTGAAAGAGTCGCTGGTCGCCGCAGCTCAATCGTCCGGCGTTTCGCTGGCCGAGCGATCCATCGAGCTGCTGCCAATCGGCGAAGGCAGTGACCAGTGGTCGGCCGATTCGTCGCTGACGTTCCAGAAATGGCAAGTCGACATGCCGATCAACGCCGCCGATGCGGACAAGGTTCTAGAGACATTCAAATCAACCTTGGACGCTGATCCAGTTTGGATCAGCAGCAGCAGTGTCGGTGCTCGTGTCGCCGGCGACATGATCGGTCGTGCGT
The DNA here is from genome assembly GCA_049680385.1 of Rubripirellula sp. GTDB lineage: Bacteria > Planctomycetota > Planctomycetia > Pirellulales > Pirellulaceae > Rubripirellula. The sequence goes on from JBAUHR010000811.1 coordinate 12,021, forward strand.
TGGGCGCTCTGTTCGCCAGCCTGCTGTGCATCATCGGCTACATCTGGTTCCGATTCCAACGAGTGATCTATGGGTTTGCGGCTGTTGCTGCATTGTTGCACGACGTTCTGATCACTCTGGGCGCGATCGCCATCAGTTATTGGTTGGCCGACGCACTTGGTTTCTTGTTGATCGATCCGTTCAAGATCAGTTTGACTGTGGTTGCCGCAATCTTGACGATCATCGGTTACTCGCTGAACGATACGATCGTGGTGTTTGACCGAATTCGCGAAACGAAGGGCAAGGCGCCCCGGCTGACCGGCGACATGATCAACACGTCGATCAATCAAACACTCAGCCGTACGTTGCTGACTTCGTTGACGACGTTCATCGTTGTCATCCTGCTGTATTGGTTCGGTGGCGACGGGATTCACGCGTTCGCGTTCTCGTTGGTCGTCGGCGTGATCGTCGGTACTTACAGTTCAGTCTTTGTTGCCAGCCCAATCTTGTTGTGGTTGGTTGAGCGAAGCGAAAAGAAGGCGTTGGCTGCTTAGTCGCGCTGGACAATGAGCCAGGCGTTGCCTGGCCTGATGAAAATGTTCGAACGTCATTCAAGTCCCCAGCCGATAATTTGACCCTCTCGCCTGGAGTTCGTGCAGGTTTTAGGCGGATTCTACAACTGAGCCGACGGCGCTAGCCGCGGGGTTTTGGTACGTAGCGATATCGTGGAGCATGCGGGCAGTATGGTGGAATCCCTAGCAGCCATGTCTGCTCGATACCTCGCGACTCTCCCGGAGGGAGAGTGAAGTTGAAAACTTAACTCGTTTTCTAGCTCATAAATATTTTCATTCGGCCCGGCGTTGCCAGAGGTAGAGTGAATTTTGCGGATCCAAATCAATGACGCGACCGAAAATCTTTCTCACTCGCGAGCTGCCGCCTGAATCGATGGCGATCCTGCGCCAGCACTCGGACTTGACGTTCAATCCCGACGATCGGGTTTTGACCAAGGCCGAAATCATCGCTGGTATCCAAGGCGTTGACGGCTTGCTGTGCCTGCTGACTGACTCGATCGACGACGAAGTCCTGGCCGCGAATCCTGACTTGAAGGTCGTTGCTAACTTTGCCGTCGGCTTTAACAACGTCGACGTCGCTGCCGCCACGCGGCGAAAGATTCCGGTCACCAACACGCCCGGCGTACTAACCGACACGACCGCCGACATGGCGTTTGCGTTGCTGCTATCTGCGGCGCGGCGAGTGGTCGAAGGCGACCAGTTCGTGCGAGCCGGAAAGTGGCATGGTTGGGGACCGTTGCAGTTTCTGGGCAACGACGTTAGCGGAAGCACGCTAGGTTTGATCGGGTTTGGCCGGATCGCGCAGGCCGTGGCGCGTCGAGCCAACGGTTTTGACATGAAGATCGTCTATTGGAACCGCACGCGATTGTCGCCCGAACGAGAATCAAGTCTGGGTGTCGTCTACGCGGAAATGGACGATGTGTTGCGGCAATCCGATTATGTGTCCGTCCATGTCGCACTCAACGACGAAACGAAGCACTTGATCGGTGCCCGCGAGTTGTCGTTGATGAAGCCGACCGCCACGATCGTCAACACAGCACGCGGTCCGATCATTGACGAAGCCGCCTTGGTCGCGGCTCTTACCAGCGGCACGATCGCTTCCGCTGGCTTGGACGTCTACGAACGCGAACCAGAACTTCATCCGGATCTGCACCAGTTGCCAAACGTCGTCGTCGCGCCGCACCTTGGCAGTGCGACGATCGGAACACGCACGAAAATGGGCAACATGGCCGCCGAGAACTGTTTGGCTGGCTGCCGAGGCGAAGTGCCACCCAATCTGGTCAACCCGGACGCGATCGCCCACTGACCGCCGCGATGGGTTAAAGTGCATCTACGAAATCGAGCCTAAACATTTAGCGGTCGCAGATCACTAGTCGGCGATCGTCTCGGTTCGCCAGTGACGAAACCGCAGCTAGTGCGGTGCGGCTGATTAAGTCAACAAACCGCCCGATGAGTTTCGCTGCGCATGGCTGGCTCGTCGGCGATGCACTGGGTGTCCGCATTGAAAGTGGGTTGAACGTGACGATCACCAGAGCAGATGACCGAGTGAAAGGTTTGGAGAAACTTTTTCCTGCGGATCGTTTCGTTTGTGATGCGGCGTCTCGTTCGGCGTTCGAATCGGATGGATTGGCTGCGTTTCGTGCTAGACCGTTGGCGGTGGTCGTCCCCGAATCGGCCGACGAAATTGTTGCGACGGTTCGGTGGTGTTACGAAAATGACGTCCCGTTTGTGGCGCGTGGCTCGGGCACAAGTCTGTCGGGCGGATCGCTGCCGGTTGCTGACGGAATCGTGATCGCACTGAATCGAATGAACCGGATCCTTGACTTGAACCCGGACGCGAGGACAGCGGTGGTCGAGCCGGGGGCGATCAACTTGAAAGTCTCGCAGGCCGCCGATCCGTTCGGACTGTACTTTGCACCCGATCCATCCAGCCAAACGGTCTGCACGATCGGTGGCAACGTTGCGTTCAACGCGGGCGGCGCGCATTGCTTGAAATACGGGATGACGTCGAACCATGTCTTGGGCATGAAGATCGTCACGGCGGCTGGCGAAGTCGTAACGCTGGGCGGCGAAAGCACCGAGTCGCTCGGGCCAGACTACACGGGGTTGTTTTGTGGCAGCGAGGGGCTGTTCGGAATCGCGCTGGAGATCACGTTGCGGTTGTTGCCCAAGCCGGAAATGTTCCACACCGTTTTGGTCGGCTACGATTCGCTGCGTGCGGCTGGCGATGCGGTCTCGGCGGTGATCGAATCAGGTTTGCTGCCCGGCGCGATCGAGATCATGGACGCGGTGTCGATCGAAGCCGCCGAAGCTGCGGTGAAGTGCAACTATCCGACTGGCGCAGCGGCGGTTTTGATCGTCGAACTGGAAGGCCCCAAAGAACGAATCGCGTTCGAACGCGAACTGCTGCAGCGGGTCATCACGGCCACGTCGCCAGTCGTCCAGATGATCGCCAAGGATCACGAGCAGCGGATGGGAATCTGGAAAGGACGCAAGAGTGTGTTTTCGGCAGTCGGTCGTTTGAGTCCGGATTTCCTGGTTCAAGATGGCGTGGTCCCGCGCAAGCGACTGGGCGAAGCTCTTGTGGCGATCGAGAAACTGTCGATCGAAAGTGGCATTCGGATCGCCAACGTTTTTCACGCTGGCGATGGAAACTTACACCCGCTGATCATGTTCGATGGCAACATTGACGGGATGCTGCACCGCGCCGAAGCGGTCGCGGCGGACTTGTCGCGTCTGTGCATTTCAATGGGCGGATCGATCACCGGCGAGCACGGCGTGGGGATGGAGAAGCGAGACTTCTTAGACAAGATGTATGACGCCAACACCGTTGAAATGTTCGATCGATTGCGGCGCGCGTTCGACCCAAAACTGATCTCGAATCCCGGCAAAATGTTTCCTGGTCCCGAGGCACCGTCGTTGGGGATGGCAGGGCTGCATCCGTTGGAAAAGGCAGGAGTGATCCAGCGTGAATGATTCGATTTTAAGGCCGGCAAACGAAGCCGAATTGGTGGACGCGATTCGTGGGCACCAGCAAATTTCGCCGTGTGGAAATCGGACCAAGCCTGCAATGTCGTCGATGTCCCGCGACGGCGACACGGCGGTCGTCTCGTTGTCAGCGATGTCGGGCGTGGTCGAATACGAACCGTCCGAGTTCACATTCACGGCGTTGGCCGGAACGCGGATCGACGAAATCAACTCGGTACTTGCCGAACGCAATCAGTACTTGCCGTTTGATCCGATGTTGGTCCGGGCCGGTGCGACGATTGGCGGCACGGTGGCGGCCGGATTGTCGGGGCCAGGGCGGTTTCGATTTGGCGGACTGCGTGACTTTATCATCGGCTGCACGTTTGTTTCGGGCGATGGCAAGATGATCCGCAGCGGCGGCAAGGTGGTTAAGAACGCGGCCGGGTTTGATATTCCCAAGCTGATGGTCGGCAGCCTCGGTCGTCTTGGCGTGATCAGCGAGTTGACGTTCAAGGTCTTTCCGAAACCTGCGTCGACGTTGACGTTGGTGGTCAAGTGCGAGTCGAACGACGATTTGAATCGGCGGATCAGCGAAGCGGCGGCCAGTCAGTGGGAGTTCGATGCGATCGATTCGCGTCGCAGTGGATTCAATCTATATTTGCGGCTGGCCGGACCGCCGCAGGTCAACCAGGCGATCGCGGCTCAGGTGTCGATTCGCTGGGGTGATGACGTTGGCGAACTGGATTCGAGCGATTCGTTTTGGCAAAGCGTGACCGAGCTGACCTTTGCCGGTGATCATTCACACGTCGTAAAAGTACCAGCATCGTCGCAATCGTTTTTCGATTTCGACCATCACGCCAGCGCCGCCGGCAACGTCGTCTGGGTTGCGACAAATGACGTCGCGTTTTTAAGTGAGCGATTGACGAAACTTGAATTGACTGGACTCGTCGTGCGAGGTCAGTGGCAACAAGCTGTCATCGGCAAAATCCATCAGTCGCAGTTGTCGCGGAATATCAAAGCGGCCATGGATCCTAAGAACCGATTCGGCGAATAACGATGCTTCACAAAATCAATCCTGACGAACATGGTGCGTGCGGACCCGACATGGTTTCGGCGGTCAGCACGTGTGTTCACTGCGGTTTCTGTTTGGCGGCATGTCCGACCTATCAAGAGATCGGTCAAGAAGCGGCAACGCCGCGCGGCCGCATCGTGTTGATGAAAGAAGTCTTGGAAGGCACGCTGTCGATCGACGAAGCGACGCCGCACTTGGATTCGTGTTTGGGTTGTTTGGCCTGCGAGCCGGCTTGTCCGTCGGGCGTGTCGTACCGTGACTTGATCAGTCCCTTTCGTGCGTTGGTCGAACCGAAACGGTCACGAACTTTGGCCGACCGTTTCCGCCGCACGGTTGCTCAGGTGACGTTGCCGTACCCGAGTCGTTTTCGCATTGCCGCGCTGTCGGGGAAATTGGTCAAGCCGTTGGCAAGTGTGTTGCCAAAGTCGCTGCGCGTGATGTTGGACTTGTTGCCTGATCGGTTGCCACCCAAGCAAACGTGGGCCGAAGTGAATCCGGCGATCGGGACTCGCCGTGGCCGAGTGGCGTTGCTGATCGGTTGTGCACAAAGCGTCTTGGATCCCGACATCAACACCGCAACGATCGACGTGTTGACTCGCAACGGTGTCGAAGTCGTCGTGCCGAAGAAACAATCTTGCTGTGGCGCGCTTTCGTGGCACGTTGGCAATCATGCGGCGGCACAAGACTTTGCTCGCCAAAACTTGGCTGCTTTTCCGGACGATGTTGATGCGATCGTGACCAACGCGGCCGGTTGCGGCAGCGGGATGCATGAGTACCCGGTGATCTTGAAAGGAACGGCCGATCACGATCGCGCGGCTGCGTTTGCTGACCGCGTCGTTGACGTTTCGAAGTACTTGATTTCGCTTGGCGATTTGGTGCCGGTCGCGGATGCGGGCCAGCCGATTCGAGTTGCCTACCACGATGCTTGTCACTTGGCCAACGCGCAGGGTGTACGCAGCGAGCCGCGAGAGTTGCTGCGGATGGTGCCTGGTTTGCAATTGGTCGAAATCGCCGATGGTCATTTGTGCTGCGGTTCGGCGGGAACGTACAACATCGACCAGCCCGACGTCGCCGCGTCACTAGGAAGACAGAAAGCGGCCAGCGTGATCGCCACAGATGCCGCAGTCGTTGCGACTGGCAACATCGGCTGCATGACTCAGTTATCGGTCCACTTGAAACAAGCGGGTTCGGGAATCCAGGTCCGGCACACCATGCAGGTGCTAAGTGACGCTTACGGCGGTTCGGACGGGCGTTAGCGGTCCGAGTCAGTTTTGTTTTCGGGTTGGGCCGGATCCCACCGGCCGCTCGAATCAACGGATTGTCGGTGGGAACCGGTCCTACTTTGACCGTCGAGAAAGCGGCAGGCAGCCGCATTTTTGCGGGGCATATCGCCGTGTCCGGGGTGTGTTAACGGGGGCGATCTCCTCGCAAAGTGGGGCGAACTATCGCTTTTTTGTGGGTGTGTTAGAGTTCGTCACAATCTTTGTCGAACCCTCTTTTTGCCACGCAGCCCGATGCTCAACTTTTTCCGTCAACAATCCGGTTCCATCAAAAACGACGTGCTGTCCGGCGTGACCGTCGCCCTGGCTCTCGTCCCCGAAGCGATCGCGTTTGCGTTTGTTGCTGGCGTCTCGCCGCTGATCGGACTGTACTCGGCATTCTTCCTGGGGTTGATTACCGCTGTGGTTGGCGGTCGTCCCGGCATGATTTCCGGTGCCACCGGTGCGATGGCGGTCGTGGTCGTATCGTTGGTTGCGACGTACGGCATCGAGTACCTGTTTCCGACCGTGATCCTGTGTGGATTGTTTCAGATTGCGATCGGCATTGGCCGGCTCGGCAAACTGATCCGCATGGTTCCTCACTCGGTCATGTTAGGTTTCGTCAACGGTCTGGCGATCGTGATCGGATTGGCCCAGCTTGGCAGTTTCAAAACGCTGTCCGACGAAGGCAACTTGGTTTACTTGTCCGGCAGCCGCTTGGGCGTGATGTTGGCATTGGTTGCCCTGACGATGGCGATCATCGCTTGGTTGCCAAAACTGACCAAAGCAGTTCCTGCGTCGCTTGCCGCGATTTTGACGATCTCGATGATTTCGATCGCCGTCAACCGTGGCGTCGAACCGGGCCAACCCAACATGCTGGCGACTGTCGGCGACATGCTGCGAACCAACACCAAGGCCAAAGCGATCGCGGACGCCCGAACTGACTTGGCATTGCTGACCGGCGAAAACGAAAACGAAAGCGATGAAAATACGTTGACAGTTGGCGCGAGTCTTATCAGCGCAAACACAGCAAACACAGCAAACTCGATCGAAGTGACGTCTGAAATCAAAGCGGCATCCGACAAAGTGGCTGCGGCGATGGCGTCGACCGACGACGAACAATCAGGCATCAGCGGCGGGCTGCCGCGGTTGTTCTTTATGGACTTCGACATGGTGCCGATGAATTTTGAAACGCTGCGAATCATCTTGCCATTCGCGGTCATCTTGTGCGGCGTCGGTTTGATCGAATCGCTGATGACGTTGACGTTGATCGACGAAATCACGGAAACACGTGGTCAAGGCAACCGCGAGTGCATTGGCCAGGGCGTCGCCAACTTGACTTGTGGTTTGTTCGGCGGCATGGGCGGATGTGCGATGATTGGCCAGTCGCTGATCAACGTAAACTCGGGCGGACGCGGGCGATTGTCCGGCATCACTGCATCGATTTGCTTGCTGTTGTTTGTGCTGTTCCTGGCACCATGGATCGAACAGATTCCGATGGCTGCCTTGGTCGGCGTGATGTTCATGGTGGTGATCGGCACGTTCGAGTGGGCGTCGCTGAAGATGTTTCGCCGGATGCCAACCAGCGACATGTTGGTGATGGTCTTGGTTGCCGGTTACACGGTATTCATGCACGACTTGGCAACCGCTGTGATCTTGGGCGTGATCGTGTCGGCGCTTGTGTTCGCTTGGCAGCACGCAACCCATATCGGCGCTCAAACGACGCTGAACGAATTTGGCAGCAAGATTTACCAACTGCACGGGCCGCTGTTTTTTGCCTCGGTGACATCGTTCAAAGAAATGTTCGACGTCGCCAACGATCCCGATGACGTCGTGATCGATTTCTACTACACCCGCGTCTATGACCAATCGGGTTTGGAAGCGATCAACGGGCTGGCCGAGAAGTACCAGGCCGCTGGCAAGCGTCTGCACCTGACGCACCTTAGTGCCGAGTGCCGTGAATTGCTTGATAACGCCGGCGATTTGGTCGAAATCAATGTTTCCGAGGATCCGCAGTACCACATCGCGTCGGACCGTTTAGCGTAAGATGCGGCGAGGCTTGCCACGGTTATCGCAAGCTAATTCAGTGCCAACACTCGGATCACGATGAGCAACCTTTCAGTACTGTTCGAAGACAACCACTTGCTGGTCGTCAACAAGCTCGCGGGCATCGCGACGATGGGCGCCGAACCGGGGTTGCCGACGGTTCACGAGATGGCGTGCGACTATGTTCGCATCAAGTACCAGAAACCAGGGAAGGTGTTCATCGGCGTTGTCAGTCGGCTGGATTCGATGACGACGGGAACCTTGGTGCTGGCCCGGACCAGCAAATCGGCATCGCGGCTGACACCGCAATTTGCGGACAAGACCGGCGGCGGTGCTGGCAAAATCTATCTGGCCATCGTCGAGGGCGGCTTCGGTATCGACAACGAAATCGAAGGCGACGAAGGCTTCCTTGTCGACCACGTTCGCAAGGACGAACCGGCCAAACGCATGCGAGTGGTACCGGACGGCCGCGACACTCAAGAAGCCGCGTTACGGTACATCGTTCTAGGGCGGACCGAGCAAGCGACAGTGATTGCGGTCCAATTGATCAGTGGTCGCAAGCACCAGATCCGAGTCCAATTTGCCGACCGCGGGTTTCCGGTTCTGGGCGACGTCAAATACGGCGGGCGTCGCGGTTTCGCGCCGGGCATCGCGCTGCACAGTTGGCGTTTGAGGATCAATCACCCAACACTGAAGAAATCGATGGAGTTTGTATCGCCGGTTCCCGATGCCTGGGACCCGTGGTCCGGAATCCTTGGTAAACCCGAGACCCTGTGGAAACGCGTCAAACGAAGCTTCGAGATCGACGAATAGCATCGAATGGCGTTGGCATAACGTGGCCATTGGGGTGGATCAATCGCGTCCGGTGGTTCGTTGGTCCGGTGGTTCGTTGTGGAGTGCGCGCGTCGCATCTACAATGATCCCAGTTACGTTTGAATGCACCAGGGATTATCGATGGCTTTTTTGGTTACCAGCAACAGCAGCGGCGATTCCACGCGATTCGAATTGGTGGATCGAGAAACCACTCTTGGGCGTCACCCCGAGTGCAGCATCGTGGTCGAAGCTGGTGCCGTCAGTCGCTACCACGCCAAGGTCTTCAAAGAGGGGGATCAGTTCTTTGTCGAGGACTCGGGAAGTCGTAACGGCACGTTCTTGAATGGCCAGTTGCTGACGGAGCCTGAACTGCTGGCTCAGGGCGACCGCATCCGGGTCAGCGATGTCGAGTTCACGTTCCAGGGCGACGTGATCCCCGAGTTTGCGCGGGCCGGCAACGAAATGACGTTCGACGGAACGAACTTCGGCATCATGATGGTCGACGAGACCGAAAGCAGTAGCAACGGCGACGACTCGGGGACCGCGCTGGGTGCGAAGATCGAATTTCGCAGCTCGGCCGAGGGGCTAAAGATGGTGGCGACGCCCGAGGCAAAACTCGAGGCGTTGATGCAGATCAACCGAAACCTGACCGGTGCGCTGGCCGTCGACGAAGTGTTGCCGAAGGTGCTCAGCAGCCTGTTCAGTATCTTCCCGGCGGCCGACCGCGGATTCATCGTCATGCAGGACGCCACTGGCAATCTTGTGCCGCGATGGGTCAAGACACGGGCATTGCAAGACGAAACCGAAACCGTTCGGATCAGCCGCACGATCTTGCGGGAAGTCATGAATTCCGGCGAGGCGATTTTGTCGCTCGATGCATCCGAAGACAGTCGTTTTGACAGCAGCCAATCGATCGCCGACTTCTCGATCAGGTCAATGATTTGCGCTCCGCTGCTTGATGCAGACGGGAAATCCTACGGAGCCCTACAGATCGATTCCACGCAAGGACGTGGACAATTTCGCGAAGAAGACACGGACCTGTTGGCTGGTGTTGCCGCTCAAGCTGGCATCGTGATCAACAACGCCCGCATGCACGAACAGGCGTTACAGCAAAAGGAAACCGAGCAGGATCTGAAGCTAGCCACCGAAGTCCAACAGGCTTTTTTGCCGCAATCGCCACCCGACGCGACCGGATTTCGCGTTCGCAGTTTTTATAAAGCAGCCAACCACATCGGCGGCGACTACTTTGACTACATCCACCTGACCGACGGCCGAGTAGCGATCGTTGTTGCCGACGTGGTCGGGCACGGAGTCGCGGCGGCGATGTTCATGGCCAAGTTGTCGGCCGAAACCCGGTTCTGCTTGGCAAGCGACCCCGACGTGGGCCGTGCGATTGAGCGACTGAACGACCACATGAGTCGCCTGCATGTCGAGCGATTCATCACGTTCTTGGTCATCGTGATCGACCCGACTGACGAGTGTGTTTCGATCGTCAACGCCGGACACATGGCTCCGCTGGTCCGCAAGAAATCCGACGGATCGATCTGTGAGCCCAGCGAAGAAGAATCCGGCTTGCCGATCGCCATCGACGACGGCATGGAGTACGAGGTGGTGCGGTTCAAGTTCGAAGTCGGCGACCTAGCGGTGCTGTACACCGACGGCATCAACGAAGCGATGGACAAGCGAGACGAAGAGTTCGGGATCGATCGGTTGCGTGAGCTGACGGCGGCACCGGGTGACGCCGACACGATCAAGAACAGTATTGTCGATGCCGTTCTAAAGCACATCGGTGACGCTCCGCCGTTCGACGACATGTGCATGGTCGTGATCGAGCGACTGAATCCCGCCGTGCCGCGGCCGGTGCAAGACATGAGCGACACGGTCACCGAAGACGAAGTTTAAGGACACCCCGGTCAACGATGATGCCCAGTCGCGTACATGCCCAGTTCATCGGACACGTCCAGGGCGTCGGTTTCCGCATGACGGTGGTCGAGCAGTCGAAGGGGCTGGCCGTCCACGGATTCGTCCAGAACGAACCGGATGGCAGCGTCACGCTGGACGCCGAAGGGACGCCCGCAGACATGAAAGAACTGATCCGCCGAATCAAATCGGCGATGTCAGGCAAGATCGACGGCGTCAGCGTCGATGACCGAGAGCCGCTGGGCAGAACAATGGGCGGAATCACAATTCGCCGTTAGCAGCCTGCCGAAGCAGTAGGGCCGGTTCCCACCGGCCAATCGGTTGTGTTTCAATCCGTTGTTATTCGAGTGGCCGGTGGG
>JBAUHR010000812.1:0-5955 GCA_049680385.1 Rubripirellula sp.
CACTTGGCCAAAAACTGATCAGCATCAGTAGCAAACCCGAGAATCAAGATTTGATCGCGTTGTACTCGGCTTCGCGAATCGGTCCTCTCGGCAAATCGCTCGAGGGCAAAGTCGCCGAGCCAGAGAAAGTACTCAAGAGCTGGTCCAAGCGAGCGCTGGCCGGATTCGAAGCTGAAATTGCTCGAATTGAGGGCTTGGAACGTCTCGCACCAGTCCCCAACCAACCCAAAGAACCAAAGTTGTTCTTGAACAAGGACGCCAAGAAAACAACTCGTCCGAATTCGAGAATGGGAATGGATGAAATGGACGAAATGGGCATGGGGATGGGCGACTACGGCATGGACATGGGAATGGAGGACATGGACATGGGCATGGGCGGCTATGAAGACATGGATATGGGCATGGGGATGGGGATGATGGGAGCCATCGTTGCCAAACCGCAACCGCCTCAGGTCATCGCTTCACGCCGAAGACTCAACTTCATGCTCCAGCAGCTCTACCAGGGTGCGACCGGAAACGGCGTCGCCGGGATTCCAACCAAGGACATCGGCGGATTGCTGGCGTCACTGCCCGCGGACAAGAAGACACTCGTCGCAGACTGGGTTGCTTCGATGGATGAAGTTGTCGAGGCTTTGAACGACAACATGCTGGACGATCAAACGAAGTACCTTGAAGGACTTCAAGAGCAAGCTGCGATTTTGCGAGAGCTTGTCGGAGTGGAAGCCAAAGCGATCTTCGCGGATGAAGGCGACGACATGGCGGCTGCCAAACCAGAAGCCGATGGCGGAGCCGCTGTAGCCGCACCGGCAGCAGCCGAAGCCGAGAACGAATTCTCGTTCTAGGACAATCGTCACCCGATGTTCATAAAAAGAGAGTCGGTGAAGAAGATCTTCACCGACTCTTCGCAATTCACGATCGTGCGTCCGGCAGGTCACTCGGCTTCTGACGCACCTTCTGCTTCCGCTGCTTCGATGGTCGAAGCGTTGGCAAAGTCACCAGCAACGGCGATGACAAGCTTGTCCGGCTGGATGTACTTAACGATCGCTGCGTTGACCGACTCGACCGTCGCTTCGTTGATCTGGCGTTCGTGCTTGTCGTGGTAAGCCATCGTACGATCGTTGAACATCGTCCCCAGCAATTCACCGGCAATCGATGCGTCGGCGGTACGACGAACGCGAGCGGCTTGCAGGTAAGAAACCTTGGCCTTTTCCAGTTCGTCTTCGGTGATACCTTCATCACGCATTCGATTGATCTCATCCAACAACACTTCGGTCAACCGATCCTTGTTTTGCGGATTGGTCATGGCATAGAGCGTGAAGTCAACGCGACCATCCTTGGCCCGTGCCGACAGCCCGCTGCGAACGCCATACGACAAACCTTCTTGCTGACGAACACGCTCGCCCAACCGGCTGCTAAGCGATCCACCACCAAGAATGTAGTTGCCCAGCACTAAGGCTGCGTATTCCGGTTCATCGTCGGCCAAGGCATATTGTTGTCCGCTAAAGAAAATCGCGTTCTCCTTGTCCGGCGTTTCGATCACGTCGGTCGAGCCAGCGATTTCGGGGTGCGGATCGCGAGAGACACGCTCGTAAGCGACTTCCGAATCCCAGTCCGCTAGTTCCGCCTTGACCAGCGTCTTGACTTCATCAGCATCAAAGTCGCCGACGACTGACAATTCACCCGCTTGATTGCTGAAAAACTTGGCGTGCAGATTTTTCAGTTCGTCGATTGTGACCGCTTCGTACATCGCGATTTCTTCGTCAACAGACATCACGTACCGAATATCATCAGAACCGTACGGCGAAAGGGATTTCCGAACGCTTCGCGGTGCAAGCGCCTGTGGTTCGGTGGTGCTCTTCTGCAAACTGGCCACAATCTGTCGTTTCAGAACATCCAACTCACCGCCATCCAACCGCGGGCTGCGAACCACATCGCCGATCAGTCCGATCACTTCGGGCAAAAACTCTCGTTTCGTTTTCACCGTCAACTGAAACAAGCCGACCGTCGTGTTCATCGACATTTCGGCTCGCAAACGAGTCAACTCGTCCTGCAACGCCGTGTAGTCCAGCTTGTCGGTACCGCGAGCCATCACGAGGCCGAGCAGTTCAACGGCGCCAATCTTATCCTTGAGCGTTTCGCCGGTACCGAATCGCAGCGTCAGCATCATCGAAACGGTTTCGCCGCGAGTCTTCTTGGGCAGCAACGCGTACTGAATTCCGCCGATCAGATCGCCACGTTCGGTTCGCGATTCGATCACCGACGGCGTAGGGTCAAACTGTTCGCCCGCGGCAACGGCTTCGCGTCCCTTGTAATCTTTCAGCACCGTCTTCATGTCCGGAGCCTCCGGAATTTCGATGCGTTCGGAAGTCTCACTAGGAATGAACAAACCGACGGTACGGTTGTTTCGGACAAAGTACTTTTGAGCAACCGCTTGAACTTGTTCCAAAGTCAACGACTCGACCATGTCGCGGAACAGGAAATACAGCCGCCAATCGCCTTGTGCCGCCCAATCGCTTAGCGCCACCGCGACTTTGTCACTGTCGCCGGCGGCAAGTTCGCGCTGCTTTAAGATCTGCTGTACGGCTCGGTCTAGTTCTTGTTGGGTAATCGGTTCGGTGGTCAACGACTCCTCGACGATCTCGACCAACGTGGACCGCGCCGTCTCGATCGACTTTTCGACCGGGACTTCGGCAAGGGTCATGAACAACCCAGGCTCGGTAAACGCATAGGCCAGGGCATAGACGTTGGATGCGATTTCGGTTTCGACCATTTTCTTGTACAACCGGCCGCTTGGTTCGTCACTCAGGATGTAAACGATCGCTTTGGCCGCGGCGAAATCCGGATGACTGCTGGCGGGAATGTGATACGCCGCTCCGGCCAACTGAATCTCGCCCACTCGACGCAGCAGCACCGTTCGCTCGCCGTCCTGGGCTGGTTCGGTCGTGTAGGTCGGATCAATCGGTGTGTCAGGCTTCTTGAGCGAGCCAAAATAGTTTTGGACGTGACCGAGTGCCTGTTGAGGGTCGAATTTGCCCGCGATCGTGACCATCACATTGTCGGGGCGATAGTATTTGCGATAGAAACGGCGCAGATTTACCACTGGCACTCGCTCGATATCGCTTCGATTGCCGATTGTCGATCGACCGTAGTTATGCCAGTCGTAAGCCGCCGACTGCATCCGCTGCATCAGAACTCGGATCGGCGAATTCTCGCCGCTCTCGAATTCATTACGAACGACGGTCATTTCTTTCTCGAGATCTTCGCCGCGAATAAAGCTATTGACCAATCGGTCAGCTTCCAAGCGGACAGCAAATTCGAGGTTATCGCCTGTTGCAGGCAGTGTTTCGTAATAGTTCGTGCGGTCCATCCACGTGGTACCGTTCATCGAATTCCCGGCGCCACGTTCCTTTAAGACCTTCGGAATGTCGGGATGCATCGGCGTGCCCTTGAACAACATGTGTTCCAAGAGGTGAGCCATGCCGGCTTCGCCGTAGCCCTCGTGACGTGAGCCAACGAAAATCGTCATGTTGACGGTCACGACTTCTTTGCTGTCGTCCGGAAACAACAGCACTCGGACACCGTTGTCGAGCAGGAATTCAGAAATCCCTTCGATCTCGGTCACCTTTTCCACATTCTCGATACTCGCAATTCCATCCACGTTGGGATCCTTGGTGTTAACTTTCGAAGCGTTTTCGTCGGCCCAACTCGGTAGGCCGCCAAAGAAAACGAGGGCGACCGCCGAAGCAGTCATCAGAACTTCTCGCGCCCTGGGCAGCCTAAACGGGCCCGGTATCCTAAACGAGTTGAGGGGATAATGATCCACGGTCACGGCGATACTCCATTGATGATTGAGGCACAACATTTTCACGAATTGTAACGTCGCGGCCACAACCGGATAACAGCCCAAGCACGAGCGACGGTCGTACCAAGCGATACCGTCAGGATCCCGCAGTTGCCTTGCCGTAACTTACGTTGCAGAATTGCAGTAACCAGTTTCATTTAGGAGCAACCGCGATGACCACCCACTGGACCGACATTGGCGCCAGCGATTCGATCCCCGAAGGATCGGCCATCGAAACCCTCGTTGGCGATCAGATTTTGGCGGTCTTTCGATCCGGCGGCGAACTGTTCGCGATGGACGGCATGTGCGCCCACCAGGGCGGCCCCATCGCTCAAGGCACGGTGTGCGACGGCTGCGTGACTTGCCCCTGGCATGGTTGGCAATACGAATTGGCCACTGGCATCCAAACCATCAACCGCCAACCGCTGATGCAAACTTTCAAAGTTCGCGAGTCCGATGGCCGGGTCGAAGTTGAAATGGACGGCTAATTGCCGGGCCGCGATCTTTTTAAGCAGCTTGATTGGTGTATCGATCGAGGCATGGCGGCGGATACCCATCATAGAAGCGGCGGATCCAGTGGCGGCCTTTCCAGTTTTCTAGATGCCGCTCCCAACCCAACCTGGCCAACAGTCGGTCGCTGATGTTGCCGTTAGAAACATGAGCAACGATCGCCGAAGCGCCGCGGATGCGAGCGACTTCGTCAAGAACATGACACGCGCCGCTGAATGAACGGTATCCGGCGTACGTCCCTGCTCGGATGTAATCGAGCGTTAAGAACGTCGGCAAGCCGAAAGGTGTGTGGTAGTCAATCCAGCAAATGTCGTCATCGCTTCGCCCATACTTGGCTTGCCACCAAACTTGAGCCATCGAGACGCTGCCACAAGTCAATCGCCGCTGAATTTCGACCAGCTTCCCGGCTCGCATTACAATGCGACCGTAACGCCATCTTTGGATCTTGGCAGCGTTTTCAATGGGGTCGGTGATGGAGTCGAGGCGCAACATGCTTTCTTTTCTTAATCCTCACAACCGGCGCGGTTGTACGGAAACTTAGCACATCATTGGGACCGAAGACGACTTCATCCGGTTTAGTGACCTTGATCGGGCCTGGATTCCGATACGATGACACGAAAGGCCGGAATTGTCGGTTTGACTGTACCGTATCAATCCGGTCGGCTACACCAACTGCCGAACCGCTTTTCCAAAAGGCGAACCTAACCGATGGCGAAATCCGACTCGCAAACTCCCAAGACTTCGTCTGAACCTGACCGCAAGCCGGCCAACGCAAAACGACCAGAAACTCATCAGCCTCGGCAACCCAAACCTGGACGCAAAAAACGCGTGAAGGTGCGAACGCCGATGGCCCGATTCACCATCTGGCTGCTACGCATCATTGGCTTCGGATACGCCGCGGTCTTGGTGACGCTAGTGGTCATGGAAGAGCGATTGGTGTACCCGGGCGCCTACATGGACGACACGAGCGTCGCTGCGGACGAACCGCTCATCGAATCCGTCTCGTACAATTCGACTGCCAAAACCACGCTGACTGGGCGACTGTTAGAGCGGAAACAAGGCAAGAATGTGTTGCTGTTCTTTCACGGCAACGCCAGCAAAGCCAAGTGGCTCGATTCTTGGCTGATTCAATTGTCGGGACAATTTGATGCGACCGTGATGGCGGCCGAGTACCGCGGATTTGAAGACGATACAGATCCCAACGAACGCGGCGTCATCGAAGACTGCTTCGCCGCAAGGGACTACCTTTGCGATCGGTACAGTATCGAACCGACCGACGTTGTCTTGTACGGTCGGTCGCTAGGCGGCGGATGCGCGGTCGCAGTCGCCTGTCGTGGCGGCGCTAAATGTGTGGTTTTGGAAAGCACCTTTGATCGAATGTTCAATGTCGCGGCGGAAAGGTACCCGTTCGTTCCCGTTCGCTTGTTGATGCGAAATCGCTATGACTCGCTCGCCAAGCTGACCGCGTACAAAGGCCCGCTCGTTCAGATTCATAGCGTCGACGATACGGTGATTCCGTTCCGATTCGGCAAAGCACTTTTCGAATCGGCCAAGTCACCGCTCAAGCACTTCATCGAAGTGTCCGGTGTCGATCACATTGAAAC
>JBAUHR010000813.1:0-1998 GCA_049680385.1 Rubripirellula sp.
AATCGGCATTGCCCTGTTGCGGAAGTAAATGAGGGCTGATTCCGCATAAGTTTGTTCCCAAGCCGTCTTGGTCTCGCGTGATGAATTCCGCCGACCGTCCCCGTTGGTATCGGATGCTCTAGCGAGCTTTGATTGCAGCAAATTCACTTCGCAGACGACGACCACCAAAAAAAAGTCTTGGCAAGACAACCGAAAGCGGTTAGTCTATCGTTCGGTCATGTCGTCAACGTTGGCGACAAAGTTCAACGCACGATCTATCCGTGTTTGAAAATTAAAAATTAAAACAAGCAAGCGAAGTCTCTTCGTTTCAAAAACCCGGATAGATCGCAATTCGTTATGTCGCAATACAACATGCATGACTTAGAATTGAATCTTCGCAACGACATGATTCGGCACCTGCGCGACTTGGACGCCGCCGGCGTCAGTCCGTATGGATACGCAATCATCGTTGATCCGGAGTCAATGGCAGTATCCGGAGCAACGAACAGTCCCGGAGATATCGCAGTAGAGTCAGACAACAACTTTTATTCGTATCTGAAGTACACGGTGCCAGAATGGTCTTCAGCGAACAGTCAGGCGTTTGCGGCCAGTAATGAGCTCATTGACACTATGCTTGATCCACATACTGGTCATGGGACGCGCGAACAAATACTTGATACGTGCCTTCAAGCTTTGCTTAAGCTGAAAGATGAGAATGCGTTTTCAATCGGAACTGACGCACCGTTTTTGCTGATCTGGGTGGAAGATGGATACCATCCCTTCACCGCAAAGTCGATTGGCCTGCTGAACACCGGTGATCACGTGCAAGAATTGGCCGACGGTCTGATGCTCGATATTGATGCAATTTCAGGGACGACATCAGCAATCTCCCAACTATTCGATGCGCTTGGTACCGACGACACTGAGAATGCACTACGGCTCCTTGCGGAAGAACCGAGCCTGAAGGACCAAACAAAAATCTCAGGCCGCACGCCATTGCATCAGTCAGCTTTCTGTGGCAATGCTGCCATTGCGAGACGCCTCATTGAATCGGGCGCTGACCTGAACGCAAGAAACGCAGGTGGTTTCACGCCGTTGTTCTATTCCTGTGCTCCGATAGACGAGACCGTCGGATTGCTGCTGATTGAAAACAAATGTGATGTCACGGCAACGGACAAAGATGGGATGACTGCTCTACACCTTGCTGCGGACATGGGCAAGATGAAGATTGCTGATGCAATTCTTCAAAATGGTGGTGATGTCAATGCATTGGATCAACGAGGGGAAACGCCATTGGATAAGGCTTCCGCTCAGGGATGGGACCCAATGGTTCAGTTTCTTTCTGATCGCGGCGGTGTCAGAGGCGAAGACACAGCGACATAAAAAAAACCATTAAGAATTTGACATCGCAACCATTAAGAATTTGACATCGCGTGAATGAAGAACGAGGTGTCGGAGGAGTTGGTTGTTGAGTGGGCGAGAAGATTGACCAGATGAGCGGTTAAGCCGATGCTCAAATTTTCTGTTCAAGAGGCCCGGAGTGGCAACGTCGGAATTGGCCAATATGGTTTTTTGCTTCCGATCGCCCTCGTTCTCGTCGCCGCCAATCTTACGAGTGACTCGGAATCTTGACGATGTTGATCCCGAATGGACTCGATCCAGCAATGATTTGCGTTCGAAGTTACCTCTTTGAGCCCAAGTTTTGGGCCCGAATCTTCTTTTTTCGAGTTTCCGCGTCGGTCAGCGCGTACCCTTATCGCAACGTTGGTGATACCCGATTTCAGACCACCGGATTGTCGAAACGGATGATCAGTTTGTGACGTTCTTGGCTCGGCAGGGCGAGACGACCGGTGGGGATGAGAAGCAAGAACCCGTTCGGCTGACGCAACTCGAGTTCACTCGTCGGTGGAGTCTTCATGTCTTGCCCAAAGGCTACACGCGAACGCGTCGCATTGGCGGTTGGAGTCCTTCGCTTCGCGGCGAATATCTTGAAGGGGTTGCGATTGGACTTGAAGCAAT
>JBAUHR010000814.1:0-2931 GCA_049680385.1 Rubripirellula sp.
CCTCGTAACCGTTCGATATCGAGAGGAACCTTGCCCGACGCAGGATTCTTGGACAAACCAAATTGTGCAGTGAAATGAAAGACACTTCCTTTGCCCTCCTCGCTCTCCACCTCCCCGTACACGACCCTCTTCGTTACTAAACCCAAAACTTCTCTGTTTGTCAAGTTCAGAGAGACCAACGGTTTACGTCTTGCCCGTCCCGTTCGGTCTCCCGCCTAGTATGTGACGGGTTCTAACTTTGGCACGCTTAAAAGTTCTCTGGTTCGCATGTCACACTCGATCGCGAGGGTGGTCGTGTGTGAACCCGAGCAGTCGCCAGGGCAGTCGTGGCAGCATCGACGGTGGGCTGCCGTGGTGTCGAGCGGCTGAGAAACGGTTCGGATTGTTCTCAGGATGCCGGTGTGGAACGCGCTAGTTCGGTCGCGTTGGTCGCCGATGCGTCGTCAGTGAATTGCGATAATCGAATCCCGGCGTAGGTTCATCGCTTCGGCGGGGTACAAATACTCTGCCACTCCGATTGTCCTCGGATTTGCAAGGCTTTTGATCGCACGATGGCGAACATTGTCCACCCGCTTTTGACACTCTTGGCGTCGTTGACGCGGCAGAAATTGGCCCAGCAGATTCGATACTTAAAGGCAGAGAACGAGATCCTTCGATCCAAGTTACCGACTCGGGTCACGCTGGACAATCGTGAGCGGAAAACACTTGTGAAGCACGGCAAAAATCTGGGTGGGAAGATAAAGGAAGTGATGACGATCGTTTCCTATTCCACTTTTCGACGATGGGTTCGGAAGATGGAGGATAACGCGCCGGTGCCGGCGCAGAAGTCGGCGAAGAAGGGAGCGGGACGACCAAAGATCGAGGATGACGTTCACGACACGATCCTTCGGATCCGCAAAGAGACCGGGTTCGGGTACACGAAGATTCTGCAAGAGCTGCGTCGAATGGGCGTTCACGTTTCTCGGCAGACCGTGAAGAACGTCATCGTTGCCGCAGGCTTCGCGCCGACGCCGGGCGACCATCCAGACACATGGCACAAGTTCTTGAAACGTCACTCCGATACACTCTGGCAATGCGATTTTGCGTGCAAGAAGAAGTGGACGCTGAAGGGGTTGGTTGACATTTACTTCATGGTGTTCATCCACATTGGCACTCGGCAAATCTGGATCTCGCCTTGTACCGAACAGCCAACAGGCGAATGGACGACGCAGCAGGGACGCAATTTTCAGATGCACTTGGAAGACAACGATTTACAGTGCGAGATCCTGATGCGGGACCGTGATCGCAAATATGTGGGCTCGTTCGACGAGATTGTGCGTTCAACCGGCGGGGAGATCAAGCTGACACCGATTCGGTCACCAAACCTGCAAGCCCATGTCGAGCGAGTGATTCAAACGATCAAACAGGAGGTGCTCAATGCGTTTTGCATCGTGACCAACGAGCATCTCGACGGTATCCTTCGCACCACGCAAGATTGGTACAACAATCGGCGCGGACATTCATCCCGCGATCACTTGCCACCCGTTTGCGAAACGAAGGAAGCGACAACGCTTCCCTTCAACAAAAAACAGGTCGTTTGCAATTCGGAGCTTGGCGGTCATCTCTTGTCCTACGGGCTCGTCAACACCTCAAAGTCTTCATCCTCCATCAACCGACCGAGCGCCATGTCAAGTTGGTGGCGAAATTGCTCGGCGAAGTCAGTGACGACAGTGTATGGAATGTAGAGGCCCTCTTGCTTAACGCTGTCTTTGAATTCACGAACCGCTTTCACCTGATCTAGATCTGAATGGCTTGAAAAGTCGCGGTCACAAAAGAACAACAGAACCCGTTCGGCTCCTTTCTTTGCTGCGAATTCTCGAATCTCTTGGACTGTGCCAGACGGGTCCGTATTGGTAGGCGTTCCCAGCCGTGACCAAAGTATTGCAACCAGCAGGTCGCAGCGATCAAGCAATTGTCCGTTGATCAAATCCTGTGGGTGCCCTCCTTGAACAGCGTGTGAATGGGTTTCAACTCGAACAGGCTCGATAAGAATTGATTGCTTTAACGAATGAGCGGCATTCCATCGGTGAATCACTTGGCACGCCGAGTCCCGTTCTTGGTACACATCTCCAGGGCTCGCGATGAAGACGCGAATAAAAATTCCGTTTTGCATGAAAGTAGTTTTCGGATTTGTAGGCGTGTATGCTCACCGTGTGTGAGGCGGTCAGTCACATCTGGCAAACAAGCACTAAAACGATGTCATGATTCGGTGCCAATCTGGGGTGCGACTTCGTCCATCACATAGTGCACGAATTGCTTACCCAGCTCTGTCAGCTCGTATGGTTTTGTATTTTCAAACGCGGATTCTAACACGGTTGACCTGACTTGCCGTCCTTGACGACGTTTGCTGAGGAATTGTCCCTGTAAGTTCTTATCACGGATTTGGCGCAGGACTCGGCCGGTACTCAAATCGAAGATCAACAGCTTGAAAAGGTCCGCCTCAGCAGAGTCCTCCCGAACATTTTCGCCGTGAATCTGATCCCAGATGTACGCGCGTGTCGCCCCTCGATTGTCGTACAAGGCTCGGATCACCGCGAAGTGAATTTCATCGTAGTGATCAATCCAATCAAGAAACAAACGAACCACGTCGTCGGAGCAGATCCGCGTAGCGGCGGCGTGTGTCAGGCACCGACGAATGTAGTCGCGTTTTTCCTCTGAGTCGGCGCGATCCCATGCTCGAAAGCCCCGCTGAACCAGCGAGAGATAGCTTTCGTCATTGAGTCGTTTCTCAACCTCCTCTGCAAGATCGCCACCAAAGCTGTCGAGACGTTCTGCCATTTGCTCGATTGTACTTTCGAGCTTTCCGATTCGCCCCCCTATGGTGCTCCAACCACTGAGCGACCATGTCGTTTACTTTCCCCTGTTCAGCTTCGGCATGAAGCGCCGCAGAAG
>JBAUHR010000815.1:0-3715 GCA_049680385.1 Rubripirellula sp.
ACGCCGACTCCAATCGCGAGATTCTTGAGCGTTTTGAGTTGGTAGGTGTATTCCTTCTCGCTGTCACCGACTCGCAGTTTCAGTGTTCCGGTCGCGTCGGGCGGGGCGATCGGTTGGTCGTTCTTGCCAAGGATCATGAACATGATGCCTTTGTCGGCGATCACGGTTTCAACGCGACGGTCGCCGACGGTTTGCAGGGTGCCGCCGTGTGGGCCGGCGGTTGCTGGGGCGGCGTGCTGTTCGTGGTTGTGCGTTGCATGGTGCGACGCGGCGTCTTGTGCAACTGTAAATGGCGTGGTCGCCAACAGCGAGATTGCGGCAATGAATGAAAGTCTCATGGGGATGCTCCGTTGGGAATTAACTTTGGTGTTGATAGACGTGGAAAATGGCCGATCCGTATTCGTAAACATGTGTCTTCTTCAAGAGTTCGTCGTCCTCCAGCAACTCGGGAAAGCGAAATTCGTCGATGATCAGCCACAGGTCTCGTGGATGATCTTTGAGCGATTGTCGGATCATTGCCAGGAAGCTCTTGGTGACCGCGTGATCAAAGGGCGAATACAAAAAGAAGACGGTTTCGCTGCCCTTCATCTCGTAATCGAGGATGTTGGTGCAGACGACTTTGATCGAGCTTGCAGTGGGCGTGCTTTCTTGGAAGGTCGCGACGTTCCGCTCGGCGATCTCGCACAACGCGTGCGAGATTTCCAAGCCGACGACTTGGTCGAAACCGTGTTCGGCGGCGAGCAGTAGAACCCGCCCCTTGCCGCATCCGACGTCGACAAAGACGCCCTCGCGTGGCAGATTTAGCTTGGCCATGATCTTGCGAAAGTATCGAGCCCGCGTCGGCTTGTATTTGTCGGCGTGCTGTTTGTCTTCGTCGCTGATGTCCAAGTCGTTGATCGCGACTTCGGATCGCGTGTCGAGTCGGTGTCGACGATCGAAAGCGTAGTCATCGACGACGCTCAAGACGCTTTGCAGCGAGTTGGATGGACCTTTGGTGAAGGCACGTTTCATGAACTCTGTGGCGGCCATCAACATGCTCACTTCACCTTCGCCAGGTACTTCTCGGGATCGGCGAGCAGTTTGTCTTTGCAGCCGTCGCAGCAAATCCACACCGACTTGCCGTTCACGTCGACTTTTTCGGGTGCTCCCATCGTTCCCAGCATCTCGCCGCTGACGGGGCACATGTGTTGGGCCATGGCGGACTTGTAATCTTCCGGAGAGAGCTCTTTTAGGCCCGGCATCATCTTGGCCATTGGCGAATCGGCGCTGGCGTGGTCGCCGTGATCGTGATCGGCGTGGTCGCTATGGTCATGGTCGGCGTGGTCCTCGGCCATATCGCTGGCGGGAGTCGCGGGTGGCGTCACATGATCGGATTCCGGCGAGTTGCAGCCGAAGATGCCGAGAATGAGCAGCCCGCCGAGTAGAAGCGGGATGAATTTCGTGAGTCGCATGGGGTTTTCCCTTCGCGGATGAGGAGGGCGATTTCTTCGGTCGACGTGCATTTGGATACATGGGTGATCGCTTTCTTCACGCGGCGCGACAAGAATTCTTCTAATTGGCCTAAATTCGTGAAGAAACGCCGACTTCGGGCATCAAAAACACATCAGCAGAAGCGTCTCACAGAGAATGAGTGGGTTATGTCAACCAACGATTGCAAAACGGTGCAGCCATATCTGTCGGCTTATCACGACGGCGAGCTTGCGGCTGGACAAGCGGCGACGGTGGCGAAACACGTTGAGTCATGCGAATCGTGTGCGGCAGAGCTGAGTTCGTTCAGGTCACTCGGGTCGGATTTCGCTCAAACGCCCATCCCAGCAAAGCCGTCTGATTTGTGGCAGCGGATTGAGTGTGAACTTCCGACGGCCGCTGAGCCGGTGACACTGTCGCGACGGTTTAGCGTTTGGGTTCGCGAGTCGCCGTATGGTGCAGGGCTGGTGTCGATGGCGGCGTCCGTTTTGGTTCTGTTGGGTGCAGGGCTGTGGTACGGCGGCGGCAACAATCACAACATGGCCGGCGGTGGTGCGATGGCGATGCACGGCAGCGACGGGCATTCGCACGATGGCGAAGAAGCGATGTCGGCCGAACACATGGCCGAGTTCGCTGGCGTGATGGACGACTATTTGCAGAAATTGCCCAGCGATCCAGACGGAGCGGAACAGATGCTGCTTACCAAGTACGACGGTGAAAAAGTCGACGCGGACGGAGCAGTAAAGTTGGTCGGCTATCGCCCCATCGTTTCGAGTGGATTGCCCGAGGGCTATTCGTTGGCGTCGACCAGCGTGTTGAAGATGCCTTGCTGCACTTGCGTGAAGGCGGTTTGCAAACGGAGTGACGGTTCGACGCTGGTTCTATTTGAACACGACGACGAAGAGACGGCTTGGTTTGGCGATCGCCGCCAGAGCATGGCGATGTGCGGCGACAAAGATTGCTGTCTCGTCGATCTCGATTCCAGCATCGCGGCAACTTGGAAGCAAGGCACTCGAAGTGTCACCGCCGTCGGCGTTCGCGACCAAGAGGAAGTGGCGAAGCTGGTGACCTGGTTGGACAAATCCTAAAGCGAACTCATGAACGAATTCTTCAAACAACACCGCGGGAAACTCTGGATTGCACAAGCGGTGGCGTTTGTGCTGCTCGGTGTCTTCGTCGCTTCTTGGTTTGGCGGCGGCTCGGATGAGCCAAATCTGTCCTCGAGTTCCGCTACGTCGAATTCGGAGGCAATGCAAAGCAAGCCGTCGATTTGGACTTGCTCGATGCATCCGCAAATACGTCGCGACGGTCCAGGCAGTTGCCCGATCTGTGGAATGGACTTAGTTCCGGTCAGAGAATCGGCCGACGGTGTTCGTACCGTTTCGATCAGCTCTGAAATCAAGAGCTTGATGAATGTGCAAGTCAGTCCGGTGCGTCGGCAGTACGTGACGGCCGATGTTCGCATGGTGGGCAAAATCGAGTATGACGAAACACGACTCGCTCACATTACCGCTTGGGTGCCTGGACGACTGGAACGCATGTTCGTTGACTTTACGGGCGTCGAAGTCAACAAGGGCGACCACATGGTGCAAATCTACAGCGAGGCACTCTACACCGCGCAGGAAGAGTTGCTTGCCGCCACTCGGCGGGACCGGCCGCAAAGCTCATCGCGTTTCATCGAACCACTCGATCTTGCCGAATCCGCTCGCGAGAAATTGCGGTTACTGGGGCTGACGCCAGAACAGATTCAAACGATCGAACAACGCGGCAAGTCATCCGAAACCGTAACGATCTATTCGCCGGTTGGCGGCGTGGTCGTCAGCAAGATGAAACAAGAAGGTGATCGCGTACAGACCGGCGACCGTATTTACACCGTCGCCGACTTGAACCACTTGTGGGTTCAAATGGATGCTTACGAATCCGACCTGGCTTGGTTGCGATACGGGCAAGACGTTGAGTTCACGACCGAAGCTTATCCGGGCGAAGTCTTTCACGGTCGCATCGCGTTCATCGACCCGGTGTTGAACGAAGACACACGAACTGTGAAGGTTCGCGTGAACGTCAGCAACGATGACGGCCGATTGAAGCCGGAGATGTTCGTGCGGGCGATCGTCAAGAGCAACGTCGCGGCGGGAGGTCGAGTGCTTGATGCGTCGTTGGCCGGAAAGTGGATCAGCCCGATGCATCCCGAGATCGTGAAAGATCAACCGGGCGACTGCGACATTTGCGGGATGCCATTGGTGCGAGC
>JBAUHR010000816.1:0-5051 GCA_049680385.1 Rubripirellula sp.
TTGCGACGCCCTATTTCGTTCCCGACGATGCCCTGGTGGACGCTCTCAAGTTCGCAAGTCTCCGCGGCATTGACGTCCGCATCCTGGTACCAGAAAAATCCAACCATTGGTTCAGCGATATTGCCGCCGGGGCTTTGCTACGTGAATTGGCGGAATCGGGGGTGGGTGTTTATCGTTTTCAACCTCGCATGCTGCATGCAAAAGCGATGTTGGTCGATCATACCGTCGCTGCAGTTGGGTCCGCCAACTTCGACATGCGGAGCCTCTTCCTTAACTATGAAATCGTACAATTCCTGTACGCTGCAGACGATATCCAACAATTGCACGCATGGTTCGAAACGAAGTTTATTGAAAGTGAGTTCGGCATCCCAACTCCCACTGTCGCCCGCTCGGTTTCCGAAGGCATCGCCCGCGCGTTCTCGCCGATGTTCTAGCTCGCCACATACCAACAGCTCCCGCCACTGCGCAAGAACAAAATCTAGCGCCCCATCAGACGCTCGACCAGATCCTGCCAACCCGGCTTTTCGATTTCGCGCAGGAGAGTGCGGTTGACCGATTCCCGCAACGGACTTTCGGCGGGTAAGGCGAACGCGTACGATGCAGATTGGAACCGAACAGGCAACACTTCAACGACGCCGCCAAGCTTCATGTGCGAGACGTACCGTAAAGTAGGAGCGTCGTAAATACAGGCATCAATTTTATTCTCTATCAACGCCTGCAAGGCCTCGTCGAGCGTTGCGTATTCGACATAGCTGATGTTCTCATCCCGAAGAAAATGTTGGCTGGTCGTGTCATTAACCGTTCCGCATCGATAGTTGACGAGGTCTTCCGTTCGTTCAATCCGCGAAAGGAGACTCGCCTGGGTAAGTGCTGAAGTTGCCGCTGCGGTAAACAGCGAAATAATGACCAACCCCACAAACATCCAAACCAGTGCCAACAATCTGCCCGCAACGGACTTTGGCGATTTATCACCATAACCCACGGTGGTCATTGTCACAGCCGCAAACCAAAACCCATCCCAAATCCCATGTACGGGGCGACGATCAAAATGTTCATGATTGTTCCGTCGTTCAAAGATCCACGCCAAAAGACCGATCACCAAGAGAACCGTAAAGAAACCAGCGAGCACCTTGAGCCAATCGATGGACAGGAGCGATAGCAGAACCAGATACAGACTACCCATATCCGACTTGCGAACGGCAACACCAAGACCAGACGTGTAGAATGGAAGCGAAAAATCAATCTGCTGCTCGCGTTCTGCGGTCACCGTGATTGCGGCCACAGCCACATCGACTTCGTTTCGCTGCACGGCAGCCAACAATTCCGATACGCTCGTATATTCGACGAACTCGGATTCCACTTCCAGGTCAACAGCAATCTCTCGCCATAGATCGATGCTCACACCATTCCATGCCCCCTCATCGTTCTTGATGGAAAACGGCGGTATTTCACGCGTGCCCACCCTCAGCTGTTTCTTGGCAACGCCTTCGACCTCCTGCGCAGCGGCGGAGGTACAAATCAACGCGATCAAGACCGCACATAACCGGCAAACTTTGTTTAGTTGGATCAAGTTGTCACTGCATCGTAGTGGAATATTTCGTGTCGTACCGCTTCATTCTACAAGACGCAGCGATTCGCATGGAGCGACAACCTGCTTACAAACACGGGGGTTGGGTTTGACGCGGGGCAAATTGCCCCACCGAGGCTCGATGACGCAACACTGGCTTTCTCAGCAAGGGCAGCGATTTCGGCTTGCTGTACTTGCAATATGAATCTCTTGCCCCAAAAAGCTTGAAAACGAACACTTTAAGGCAGCGATGGACCGTCTGCCGCACAAAACTTCCAAGCCAAGAAACATCTTGGCATGTTCTGTGCATTACCCAACTGCGTCGGATTTTTAAGCGGTCGCGGATCGCAACCCGCAAGTGCCACCGTGCCGTGTTTTGTTTCTTTTCATGGAGGCATCGATGATCGCACTCCCCGATCGAATCCCCGAGGACAATTCGGAAACGAACGATCCGTGTCCTGAAGAAATTGCGCGACGAGCTGCGGCCGTTCGCCGTGGCTGGAGCGAAGCTCAGCGTAGGCGTCGTCGCATTCAACATAAACCAAGCGATTGGCAACCGCCACTCGTATTTGTCGCGGACCTGAACGCGAATTTGCCCAGCGAAAGAAACTGAAAACAATCCACTCAACAAGGAAACCAAACTATGAGACATGTACTGATCCGATCAAGAACCGCGATGCTCGCCCTGCCCTTAGTCATCGCCGCAGGCGCACTGTCGTTGGCAACGACGCCGACGACTACGAAGGATGCCGTTGCACCCGCTGCAGCTGAATCGTTGGATGTCGCCAACGCGTTGTCGAATGCATTTCGCAATGTATCCAAGCAGGTGTTGCCGTCCGTCGTGGCAATAGAAAATCGCCCCGACACTTCATGGCAAGCTTCCAAACAACCGGCAGACCGCCTACCCAACAGTCGACAACCTACGGGCCGTCAAGGCAACCCGTTCAAGGGAACGCCCTTCGAGGACATGTTCCCCGATGGAATCCCCATGAATCCAAGCCCATCGAATCCAGGCCAATCGAATCCAGGCCAACCGCCGCGCTCGCAAGGCGGCATAGGTTCTGGCGTCATTATTGACTCCGCTGGTGTGGTGCTGACCAACAACCACGTCGTTGAGGGTGGTGGCAAGGTGATTATCAAGACGCAAGACGGACGCGAATTCGAGGCGACCGAGGTGCTCACCGACCCGCAAACGGATATCGCCGTTGTGAAATTCAACGGCAACTCGAGCCTCGTTGCTGCCAAGATCGGAAACAGCGAAAGCATGGAAGTCGGTGACTGGGTCGTCGCGCTTGGCCAACCGTTCGGACTCGAAAGCACCGTGACAGCAGGCATTGTGAGTGCAAAGAATCGTGGCATCGGAATCACCGATCGCGAAAATTTCATTCAAACCGACGCAGCGATCAACCCCGGCAACAGCGGCGGACCTCTGGTTAACCTGCGAGGTGAAGTCATCGGAATCAACACTGCCATCTCCTCGCGAAGTGGTGGTAACAACGGCATTGGATTCGCCGTGCCGTCCAACCTGGCAAACTGGGTCAGCGATCAACTACTGACCAACGGCCATGTTGTGCGGTCCTATCTTGGTGTCGGAATCCAACCGGTCAACTACGAACTGAGCACCCAACTCGGGGTTGCACCAAAAAGCGGAGTTGCGGTAACCAACGTGTTCCCCAATACGCCGGCCGCGAAAGCTGGACTGGCAACAGGCGATGTGATCGTGCGATTCGGTAACACGGCAGTAACCACTCCACAAGAACTGCAACTCGCCGTCGAAAGCTCGCCGCTGGGCAAGCCGGTTACGGTGGACATCGTTCGCGATGGCAAATCGATTAAGTTGACCTATCAACCTGAATCGGCACCGGAGCAATTCGGTGAGAAGTTTTCCAGCACCCAGCCGGATGGCGTCGCGCTTCAGGGCTTGGGACTCGAAGTGGGTAGCCTGTCGGCTGACGTGGCAAAGCAGTTGGGCATGGAGAATCAAACCGGCGTTGTGATCACTGAAGTTCAAGCCGACAGTCCTGCTCAGCGCGCCGGGCTCGACGCTGGAATGGTGATCGCTCAAGTTAACAAACAGAGTGTGACAACGCCTGCGGAGTTCGAAACGGCCGTCGATGCCGATTCCGATGGTTCGGTCCTGCTCTTGGTTCGAACGGAGAACGGATCGCGATTCGTCGTGCTCGACAAATAAACGAGCCTGTCTCCGAGTTGACCTGTCCCCGAGTTGACCTGTCCCCGCGTTGACTTGGGTGGGAAAGCTGGACTGTTTGCGACCAACGATCATTCTACAATGAACGTTGGTCGCATCGTTTATGTGGATGCATCCAAAACCTGGCGACAGCAACCACAAAAATACGCATCAGGTTCCATCAAGCCCCATCATCAGTCACGTCCTCAGCCGCCATGAAACTAGCAGCCAAACTCATTCTCATCTTTTTGTGCGGGGTGCTCGCTATCGTCAGCCTCTTTGCGTGGCAGACGGTTCGACGACAGCAAGCATGGGAGAACGAAAGACTGGAAACGCATGCGAGCGATCTCGTTGAGGCGATGAAGCCTGAGATCATTCGGGCCTATCGCGACGGCGAATCGGTAACGATTCAGCGAGCCGTCGAGGTTTCTACGCACACCGTTTCCGGTTCAACACTGCGTTGGGTCGAAGGCAACGACTTGCCTCCGTATACTCAGATTTCATCGCGCCAAGTCTCCAGCGTCGAGATATCCGATGCCAACGGGACTCGTAAAGCCCTCTCCTACGTACCGCTAAACATGGACGGAAGCCCGCAAGGAACCATCGAAGTTACCCAGCCCCTCGACGCGCACGATGCGTTTACTTGGGGTTCGGTCATCGCGTCGCTCCTCTCGCTCATCGGCGTCGCTGGTTTGTCGGCCCTCGTAATTTACCTTGGCGGCGTGCAACTGGTCGGCAAGCCCCTCGATAAGTTGATTACCCAAGTCAACTCGATCGGCAATGGCCGTCTGGCTCAAGGGCCAGTCCTGCAGAGCAACGATGAGCTCGGACGCCTGGCATCGGCGATCAGCCAAATGAGTCATCGATTAAGTCAACAACGCGATACAATCCGCCACACAGATCGCCTGGGTACCGTCGGAACACTCGCCGCCGGTGTTGCACATGAACTCGGGACGCCGCTCAATGTTGTTTCGGGTCGGGCTGGATTGATTGCAAGCGGAAAGCTGTCGGCAGAAGAAGTGAAATCGAGTGCTGAAACGATTAAATCCGAATCCGAGCGTATGACTACCATCATCAGACAACTACTGGACTTTGCAAGGCAAAAACCCGCGCCGCATGCGACGGTCGACTTGCGGCAAATCGTTGCTCACACCTGTCAGCTAATGCAACCGCTGGCGAACAAGTCGAACGTATCGATCCACTTTGACACCAGTGCCGATTCGGTGATGGTGGATGGCGACGCAACGCAGCTTCAACAGGTACTGACAAACTTACTGAGCAATGCCATCGCCGCCA
>JBAUHR010000817.1:0-4666 GCA_049680385.1 Rubripirellula sp.
CTGCTGGGTGGGAGTCAAGTTTATTCTTACGAGCGTCCCGTTTGTCGCACCGCTGAGGGTGAAATCTGGGAAAGCTAGTGCCGGTAGTGAGGCGAACGCGACACTGTCTCGGGGCAGTTGCGATGGAAACGCTTCGCGTGGGGTCAAACGCGGGGTTCGGGATTCAGCCAAGAGTTATCAAATGGGTCAAACCTCTCTGATGAAGCCCTCCGCCGGATGGGCCTGCACTCGCAAGAACGGTCTGGTGTGTGGGGATTGAACGGCTTTGCAGTTCAATCTCGCGAGCGGAATCGCGGGGCCACGCAGGGCTGCTCGTTGATTTTGTCGAGGAGAGATTTTGTCGAGGAGAGTCAGCTTTGAAGATTTCGATTGCGACCCGAATCACGCTGATTCTCGCTTTGGCCGCCATGTCGTCTCATGTCGTCTGTTGGCCAACAAGCCCTGACGGTTGAATTGAAAGCGACATTCCGAAGGCTTGAAGTCGCGAGTTTATTCGCGGTACACCGGGTGGTAGCCGTCGTAATACGGGGCCACTGGGTAAGGCGTGCCGGGGCCGGCCGGGTAGGGATTGAAAGGGCTAGCGTTGCCAGCGGGCGAATGGGGGTGACCGGGACGATTCGGTTGGCCTGTTCCGTTTCCGGCACCAGGCCCTTGCCCGAAGCCTGGGCCGTAACCCGGAAAGGCTCCGCCAAATCCTGCACCGAATCCCAGGTTCAACCCGGCGTAGGGCGGACCCCAGTTTTGGTAGGAAGCACTGAACGGACGGTTCGGGAAATTCCATTCGCCATAAGGCCGGACCGGGGCACCCCAGCTTTCAACACGATGGTAGTTGTCCGCCGATTGCCCGTAGGCCAGCGAACTGCGAGTGTGCGTGTAACCGCTGGTCTGGAAGTTCGACACTTGCGGCGCCGATGGGCCCGCGATCGGAGCGTACTGACTGACCCGGCTGCCGGTGACCGGGTCATGCGTGAACGTGCTGGGCATCGTCAGCCAGTTCGACGCGGCAGCGTCATGAACAGCCAAGGTCGCCAGTGCGATCGTGGCGATGAAGCGGAGAGCGACGGCAAGTTGGAAAGTGTGGCGCATGGACGCCAACGTAGTTCGCGTTTGCCGGTCACGCGTCCGAATCGAAAAGAAATTCGCTTCGGATCTGCATTCCCGCTGTTGCGATCGTTACAGACGTCGCAACCCGTCTTCGGTCATCGGCGTGGGAATGTCAACATCGACCTGATCGATCCTCGCCAGCGTTTCGGCGTCCAAAACCAAGTCTTTGGCTGCTAATGATTCGTCAAGCTGGGCGATCGAGGTGGCACCCACAATCGTCGATGCGACAAAGTCATGTTGGCGACTCCACGCCAGCGACAGTGCGGTCACGGTGACGCCGATGGAAGCGGCGATTTCCGCCAACCGGCGAGTCGTTTCGACCGTACGCTCGTTCACGAAACGGCGGGCCATTTTCTTCTGACGTTCGTCTCCGTCCGTCAAATAAGCCGAAAAACGGCCTCCGGGCGGCGGTCCGTTTTCGTACTTTCCGGTCAGGACTCCGCCGCCCAGTGGCGAGTACGGCAACAGGCTGACGTTTTCTTGGCGGCAGACTTGTGCCAGTTCGCTTTCGCAGCGGCGATTGATCAGACTGAAATTGTTTTGCACCGTTTGGTAGCGGTCAACGTTGTAAACGTCGGCGGCCCACAAGCTTTTCATCAATCCCCAGCTCGTTTCGTTGCTGCAGCCGATCACGCGGACTTTGCCCTGGTCTCGCAACTCACTTAGAACGCCCAACACTTCTTCGTAGGGCAAACCATGATCGGGCCAGTGGATTTGATACAGGTCGATGTAGTCGGTGCCGAGTCGCTGCAGCGAGGCTTCGCAGGCCGATACGATTTGGCGGCGGTCCAGCGAAGTCTTGCCATGACGGACTGGCGGTGTGAACCATCCGTGACCGGGGCCAGTGACTTTGGATCCAACGATCACCGATTCGCGAGGTTGGTTTTTCAGCCAGCGGCCAAAGATCGTTTCGGTGTCCCCGACGGTGTCGGCTCGCGGTGGTACCGGGTAAATCTCAGCGGCATCGAAAAAGTCAATTCCGGCGTCAAATGCATGGTCACAGATCGCGTGGCTGGTGGCTTCGTCGCACTGAGATCCGAAGGTCATGGTCCCCATGCAGATGTCGGAAACGGCGATACCACTGGCGCCAAGTCGTCGTTGTTGCATTGAATCGATTATTGGGGTTAAGAGTTGATTGAAGGTTGGGAAACGCCGATCACTCGAAAAACGAGGCTGCATCGCTGCATGCGATCCCGTCTCGGTTAGAATAAGGTGCTGATAAAATTGCGAAAGCCGTGGGCGTGATGCGTCCGCGTCCCATCCGCCACGACTCCTCCCTCCCCGCCTCGATCTGCCCACCTGATGAAGAATACTCGTTTGCTGTATCCGGCCATGCTTGCCGCGACGGTAATGCTCGGTTTTGCGTTGCCAAGTTCTAGTGCGTTTGCGGCTGACCAGCCGTACAAGCACGGTCCCGATTCGATGCCCTCGGATGCGGTCCCGCACGGCAAGGTGACGCAGCACACTTTTTCGCAAAGCAAAGTTTTCGCGGGCACAAAACGCCGGTATTCGGTTTACGTTCCGGCTCAATACGATGGCTCATCACCGGCCGCGTTGATGGTCTTCCAGGACGGCCATGCGTTCGAAGGCACGACCGGCGATTTTCGTTTGCCCGTCGTATTCGACAACTTGATCGCCAAGGGTGACATGCCGGTCACGATTGCCGTGATGGTCGATCCGGGACACAAGGGCGAGCTTGGCGAAAAGCGAGGCTGGAAACCGACGCCGTCGAACCGTAGTTTCGAATACGACAGCGTCAGCGGTGACTACGCCGAGTTCTTGATGACGGAATTGTTGCCGGAAATCGAAAAGGATTACCGGATCACCGAGAACCCTGAACTGCGTGCGGTGTGTGGCAACAGCAGCGGCGGAATTTGTGCGTTTTCAGTCGCTTGGTATCGTCCCGATGCGTTCCGCAAAGTGCTGTCGCATATCGGCAGTTTCACCAATATCCGCGGCGGTCACGATTATCAGGCCCAAGTCCGCAAGACGCCGAAAAAGCCGATTCGAATTTTGCTTCAGGACGGTTCGGGTGACCTCGACAACGAACACGGAAATTGGCCGCTGGCGAACCAGACGCTGGCTAAATCGTTGGCGTTCAAGGACTACGACTACAAGTTCGTGTACGGCACCGGTGCTCATAACGGTAATCACGGCGGCGCGATTTTCCCCGATTCCTTGCGATGGCTGTGGCGTGGATGGAAGGACGAAACGTTCTAATGCCAGACTCGACACTTTCTAACGATGTCGCCTTTGCCGTGCCTTTTGTGCACCGCTTGCGAGTGACCGATGACGTTGCCGGCGGTGACTTTGGTGTGCTGCTGGAACTGCTGCAAACCGATACGACGACTGGCGCCCGAGTGTTGTTGGTGGGTGAGTCGTCGCTTGCCGATCACGTGAATCGATTGTCGGACAAACTGTCCGCCGTCGATGGCGTCGAACTGGTCGCGCCGGCGGCGATCGTCGAGGGCGGCGAGGCGATCAAGAATGGCGAATCAGTGCTGCGAGGATTGCTGGACAAAGTCAACCACTTTGGGCTCGATCGACGCAGCTACATCGTGGCGGTCGGTGGCGGCGCGATGCTGGATGCGATTGGCTTTGCAGCCGCGATCGCTCATCGAGGCATCCGCTTGATTCGATTGCCTTCGACGGTCCTGGCCCAAGCTGATTCGGGGGTTGGCGTTAAGAACGCGATCAACTACTTCGACAAGAAAAACTGGATCGGAACGTTTGCGGTTCCCTGGGCCGTCGTTAACGACACGGCGCTACTAAAGACACTGCCTGACCGTGACTTTTTCAGCGGTTTTAGCGAGGCCGTGAAGGTATCGCTGCTGAAAGATCGCGGCCAATTCTTGTGGCTTTGTGATCATGCCGATGCGATCCGCCAGCGTGACACGAAGACCGCCAAAGCGGCGATCCACCAGTCCTGTTTGTCACACCTGCGGCACATCACCGAAGGTGGCGATCCGTTCGAGATGCTCGAAGCGCGGCCGCTCGATTTTGGGCACTGGTCGGCACACCGCTTGGAACCGCTAACCGGATATGCCATTCGGCATGGTGAAGCGGTCGCGATTGGCGTCGCGATCGACTGCCTCTATTCATCAATGAAGTTTGGATTCCCCGCCGCTGATACCGATCGCGTGATCAAGTGCTTGACCACGATGGGGATGCAATTGTGGCATGAATCGCTGGACCCGATCGATCGATTGATGACCGGGCTGGAAGAATTTCGCCAGCACTTGGGCGGACGTTTGACGATCACAATGCTGCGGGGCATCGGCGACCCCATCAACGTTCATGAAATTGATGAAGTCGCGATGAAAGCCGCGATCGATCGTCTGCGAGAACTTGCTTGCGACTGAGCCGTTTGTCAGCCGCGATTCGTTCACTCGTCAGCGACGTTGACGTAGACCTTCAGTGCGTCTGGGTCTTCGACTAGGTAACGCATCATCTCGGCATAGTTATCCATGCCGTCGACTGGGTGAGTCAGGATCCGCTCAAGCACGCCTGGGTACATCATTTCGCCAAGTGCTAAGTCTTTGATGCCCATTTCAAAGTGAGT
>JBAUHR010000818.1:0-2257 GCA_049680385.1 Rubripirellula sp.
CGATGATGGAGAACGCCCCATCGATCTGACCGATCAATTCATCACCGAAGGCAATTTCGAAAAATACTTTGCGCCCTACCGTGTGAACCTGAAGCTCGACTATGACCGGTACCTTCGGGAACGCACGGAAGTGGCGAAGTTGGTTGAGCCTGAACTTGGCACTACCAAGCAACCTATTGCTACGGGTGCCGATGTCGACCAGAAGCAGGCGGGCACGGGCAACACATCATCGATCACGGAAGCCGATTGGGCTATGTACAACCACGACGCGCGTGGCTGGAGATTCAATTCGGCGGAAACAAAACTCAGCCCAAAGAACGTTGGCAGTCTTGTGGAGAAGTGGCGTTTTCCGCCGGCCGACTCCAAGGAGACCATAGGAGCCGTTCATGCCACACCTTCGGTCGTCAATGGCGAAGTCTACTTTGGGACCGCAACGTTTCCGGCTTTCTATAAGCTCGATGCCAACGGAAATCTTCTTTGGGTTTACCGAAATCAGGCACGTCGCACGGAACTGCCTCCAGCCAGCGACGGTGTGTTAGGCGACAAGCTGCTCAGTACGATTCGCGCCGGTGGCACGACGAGTTCCGCTCTCGTCATTGAAGGTGCCGTGTGCTTCGCGGACACCGGAGGATGGATTTATTGCCTCGACGCGAAAACGGGGGCAGAACGCTGGAAAATCGACACTCGCAAAGCTCCGTTTCCCGGTGCGCATCCCGGATATTTTACGCAGTGCTCGCCGATTCTTGCCGACGGAAAAATCATCATCGGCGGCGGTACGATCGAGCAGATGTACGCTGGCACCAAAGCCTATCCCGGCAGCACGGGGAGAGGTTTTGTGGTGGCGATTGATCCCACGTCCGGCAAGGTGATTTGGAAGTTCGACCTCGGTGAGCGGCCCCGAAAGTTCGACAAG
The DNA here is from genome assembly GCA_049680385.1 of Rubripirellula sp. GTDB lineage: Bacteria > Planctomycetota > Planctomycetia > Pirellulales > Pirellulaceae > Rubripirellula. The sequence continues at coordinate 914 of JBAUHR010000818.1, forward strand.
CCGTTCACAGTGCAGAACGACTGGGGCACGACAACCTACACTCACGGTCCGGCGACAAGCAGTATCTGGTGTACACCGTCGTATGATGAAGAATCGAAGTCCATCTTCTTTGGAACCGATGTCAACACGGCGCCACGACAGCCGACAAAAGATAATCCGAACCTCTTCACCGAAGATTCCGACGCTATCATCTGCCTTGATGTTGAAACCGGAAAACGTAAATGGCGAACGCAAATCCACGAGGGTGATCAGTGGAACAATGCGATGCGCGGCTGGGACTCAAAGACCGGCCGGTATAAAGACTGCTCGATTGGCGATACGCCCAAACTCCTGACTCTCACAATCGACGATAAGCCTACCAAGGTTGTGGGTGCAGGATGCAAGAACGGCGGATTCTATCTTCTCCGCGCGGACGACGGAGCGATTATCAAACATACGCCGCTCTACACGGGACCACCCACTGAACCACCTGCCAAGCACGACCCTCGCGTTCTTGCTTTGCCGAGTCCAATTGGCGGTCTGCAGACGGGCTGCGCGACCGACGGACGCAGAATCTTTACCAACGGCATCGACGCCCTCCGCCTGACCACTCAGGAAAGTCCTTTCGCACGCAATCAGATTCCCACCGGTGGACGTGTCACAGCGACCAGCGTTGATCTGAAAACTGAGTTTTGGCGTCACGAGCGTCCCAAAGTTCAGGTGAGTATTGGCGAGATAAAGTATCAACGCTGTGATATTGTCGGCAGCGGCATTGCTGTGGGAAATGGAGTCGCGTACTTCACGGCTGCGGGGAGTGAAAAATTGGTCGCTCTCGATATTGATACGGGAACCATGTTGCGAGAAATCGAGATCGGACCAGTGTTTTGCGGCCCCTCTCTGTCTCGCGGCCACGTCTATGTCGGGACTGGCAACACCGTTTTCAGCGGTGGCAAAAACGACGCAAGCAAAAAGAATCCGATCACAACTAAACGGAAGGTCGGCGGCCTGTTTCCGCTGCAGATCATCGGCAGCGTGCGTTGCTATGGCTTGCCGGATAAACCACAACCTACTAACGAACGAGCGAACCAATAATGCACAATCCAATCGTGACCGCCACCCAATATTGCATCCCCAGACTTCAATGGATATTTCATGCCGCAATCATGGTGACGCTCATCGCCTGTTCGACGAATACATTTGCTCAGCAAGGAACGAGCCGCGCCGATTGGAAGGCGAAAAAGTATCCGTCAATCCCGGACGACGTTGAGCGAACATCGGTGACGATTTGGAGCGATGGGACCAGAATGGCGGGCGACATCTACCGCCCCAAAAAAACGCCCGTTGGTACGAAACTGCCTGCGATCG
>JBAUHR010000819.1:0-2220 GCA_049680385.1 Rubripirellula sp.
GCGTAGCTCTCCCTGAGCATTGGGGAAGAAACGAAAGGCGGTAATGAGGTCGAATCTCTTTTCCGCAAGAACGTCGTCTCGCGTCAAATCGGCCTCAACAAGTGTCGAATGGCCAACGTGCTTTCTCGCCTCATTAAGCATGTCCGGCGAAATGTCGACGCCGGTTGAATGGAGATGGTCGTGCGATTCAACATGCGCGACCACGCGTCCGGTACCACAAGCAAAGTCTAAATGTCTCAGCGGCCGCTGGCCCAATTCCGCAATCACGCGATCAACTACTTGACGTTCAAACTGCCAGAGTATTTTTCGATAGGGGTTATCTTGAAACAGATTGTTGTAAGACTTCGCTTTGTCAGCACCAAGATGTGAGTGTCGATAGTCGTCTGTTTTTGAATCGGTCATAGATTGCGTCTCGTCGAAGTCTTCGAATTCGATCCTCGTTAGCAGGATGAATCAAATGAGGAAATGAATTTTCTAATCCGTCGAAATGCATTGAAGAGAATTACCTTCTCTAACAAATTTAGTCGAGCGAATCGATGCGACAGTTTGAAGTCAAAAAACTGTCTTAAGTAGCTTTGAAATTGGTCATGATTGTCATCGAGCTTTGCGATGTGAAGATAGTTTTCAACAAAGTGGTTGACGGCGACCTCGGCAGTGATTTCTCGACTAAACGCCGCCCTGGGATTACAAAGAAAGAAAAATAGGTTATTGACGACCCACGACACATCAAAATAACGAGTGCCATACGTCGACTTTCCACCATGAACTTCTGTCATCTGCCAGTCTAGGATCACGACCTTTGAGTCCGAGGCAGACATGAAGATATTCTTGATGCTCAGATCCCCATGCAGAAACACATTGGTTCTTGGATCAAATCGGTAGGGCTCTGGTAACTCAATCTTCATCTCGTCAGGCAGCGCAAATTCAGCGTGAATGCATGCCATCGCCTTTGCAAGGGCCGCCAAGAACTGCAAGTTCTGGCTAGGCGAGTTCAGAACATCACCCATCGACACAAGATCCGGGATGCGCTCCAAGACGATCGTTCCATTTGCCCCGTCGAAATCCAAGACGCGTGGCACTCGAAATAGCTGGCTTTCATTGGCCAACGCGTAGGCTCGGCGAGTTTTTTCGGCCTCGACAGCCATCTTGGAAACGTCGCCTGTTTTTACGACAGTCTCCCGATGGATCACGACACTTCGCTTCATCGCTTCTACAGCCATGCCAAACTACCGAAAGACCGCTCTGGCATTGGAGGTGATTCGTTTCAGAATACTCTCGATTAGATTCCAATCAGATTGATTGATAGCATAGGTGCTACGCAACGTCATCTTGCTTTGACGCTGAAAAGCCACAGCAAGGACAATCGATCCAAGCACATACCCGCCGGTTAGGCCGATTGCCGCGGCATTCACTCCGAAACGAGGATAAAGCAGCAGCATCAAACTGACATTTGCGATCATTCCTATAAAAACCGCGATTGACGCTATCCCAGGTCGATTTGTGCCCAAGAAGTAGGGCACAAATACTTTACTCGGGCATCGGAATAAGACTCCGATCGCGATCAGCCGAATCAGAACAACTGCTGGTTCAAACGCTGGTGAAAAGAGCACTAGGACAATTGGTCTTGCCAACAAGATAAGCCCGATAGCAAACTTTCCTCCCAGCACTCCGGTGACTCGCATCAACTGAGCAACTTGAACACCATTTGCCTTCTCTGGGTTAGCGGAGATCCTGGGCTGCAATACCGTTGTGAGCGTATCAGGGATAAACAACAACTGGAGAGTCAACTGTGACGCTGCCGCAAAAAATCCAATTTCTTGATTTGTTGCGATGCACGCCAAGATCATTGTGCCGCTATATGCATTCGCTGAGTTGCTTATCTTACCGAAATAATATCTCAACCCATACGGAAGCATTTGCTGTAACGCACGCCATCCGGGCCAGGAAATCGAAGCGGAAAATCGACGTCGATACAGCGTCAACAGGGACACAACAGCAACGAATCCACCCAGGACGTCAGCCAACAACGCACCAGATACTCCCCACGAAAACGCAATTACAAACAGCAAGACGAACACAAGACGCACTGCCGCAATCGAAATGGTCATGATTGCGAACATCCGGAAATCACCTACCGCTCTCAGGATTCCCAGCAGAACCAAGGAGGTCAGCGACATCGGGATCAACAACAAACACAGGTAGAGTGAATCTGCATTAGCC
>JBAUHR010000820.1:0-7544 GCA_049680385.1 Rubripirellula sp.
GTTTCAATCTTGGCGCATCGACCGCAACCGATTCAAGAAATCAATCCTGCGATTCCGCAACCATTGTGCGAATTGGTTCACAAGTTGTTACGGAAAGAACCGCGTGCGCGAGTTGCATCAGCACTCCGGTTGCAGGACGAGTTAACGCGAGTCGGCGAAGAATGCCAGAAAACCACCGAGACCGCTCAGGCGATTAACCGCTTGAAGGAAGGCTTGTCGGAAGTCGTGACCAAGAAGTCAGCGGTCGCCGGCTTTGACTTGGTGGAGGAAGCCGAAGAGATCCACGATCCGCTTGCCAATCTGCCACAGACTCCCGTCGTCATGGTGCCACCAGCATCCATTTCTGGTGCAATGTCAGCAGCCCGGCCGGTCAATCCAAAATCCAATAAGCGATCGACGTCAAACGCTGCACCAACTTGGCAAGTCTATCTGCCGATTATCGCGATCGTTGCCATGCTGCTGGTCGCTTTGCCGGTCCTGACTTACCTTTTCTCAACGGCGGGGAGCAGCACCGAAGCATACGTGATCGAACAGGATTTCAGCGTCGCCTCGTCTGCGAAGCAAGGCAGTGCACCGGAGCCCGACTTGCCACCTCAATCGAACCAACAGCCCCAGTCCATTCAACAAAACTCCAATCAACAGGACCCCAGTCAACCAAAACCCAGTGGCAAAAAGTGGAAACGCAACAAAGGAAACGGCGGGAATAGCGGCGGCAATGGAAACAACACCAATGGTGCTAGTGGTAACAGCGGGAACGGGGAAGGCAACAACGCTCAAAAGCCGAACGGGAATTCGGAATCGACCCGATCGAACTCACAATCGTCGCCGATGATCCCAGCGGCGGACGCAGTGGCGGAATCGAAAATGCCCGATCCCGAACCCGAACCGATGCAAAACCAACCGGAAACTCAGCCTGCCGAAGATCCTGTTATCGAAAGTCACTGGGAAATCATTTCGACGAACGATGGACGCGGTGCCGATGCCATGGTCCAAAACGGTGGCGTCAGTGAAAAACTTGGAAGGCGGCCAAGCTTCGGTGTGCGTACGCGAAATGGGATTCCAATCAACCATTCGTACTTGCGATTTGATCTCGGAAACGTCAAGCATTTGAAAAAGCACGTGATCAAGTCGGGCCTGATCCTGACGGTTGTCGGCAGCAAGCATCCTGCTGGCGCGACGTTGCAGGTCTACGGCATCAGTGATGTCGGCATGTGGAGCGAAGCCAAGCTAGAGTGGGACCAAACCCCGTCGTCGGACGTCGCGCCAAAACAACTCGGCCAGTTTCCTCTGTTGGCTGAAGTGTCCGTGCCAGACGAATCGAGTTCGGAAAACGCAGGCGCTAACCAAGTGAAGATTTCCGACCAGCGGATCACTGACTTTATCGCTGAATCCGACGGGTTGGTGACGTTCGCAATCACTGGCGAATGGGGCCAGGCTCAATTGCGTTTTGTCAGCCGTGAAAAGTCACCGAGCGAGGCACCCCAATTGCTGCTGGACGTCCCCGACAACGTTCCGAATCAAAACAAGAAAAGATAGTCGCCGCGAGACAGAGCGCGGACGCCGTCATGACTTTCGGACGCTAGTTTCGCGCACGCGGCAGAACAATTTCAAATGCGGCGCCGCTCTCACTTTCGATCACTGCCATCGTCCCGCTGTGCGCGTCAATGACTCGGTGCGCGATCGCCATGCCCAGACCGGTGCCTTTGGTTTTGGTGGTAAAAAAGGCTTCGAAAATTCGGTTTTGCTGCTCTTCAGTTAAGCCGGGACCGTTGTCTTTGAACGTGACAGCGATCGCCGGTTCGCCCATCAGCGTCGCTTGACGAAACGCAATCGATACGACGACGGGATCGTCGCAGGCCGCCAAGCTGTTTTCCATCAGATTGCGAAACACTTGTTCGATTCGAAATCCGTCGACACGGCAACTCAAATCGACCTCCCCTCCATCGAAACTCTTGGTATCCACATTAACTTGGACATCACGACTAGCGATGCTGGATTCGAGTGAGTTCCAGGTCTGGCCCCAGATCGTAGCAAGATCCGTATTTGAAGTTTCAAGATGAATGGGCGCTGCGAAACTTCGAAGCTCTTCAAAGAGTCGCTGCAGGTCTTCGCGAGCCCGCGCGATGCGAGCGACGTCACCCGCGGCTTCTGACTCCTTGTCGATCTCGAATCCCAGCATGTCAACACTCGCTTGGATCCGCTGCAACGCATTGCGGCTCTCGTGCGCGATCCCCGACAGCATTTGCCCCATCGCTGCCAACCGCTCGGATTGAACGAGTTGCTCGCGAGTCTTATGCAACTCGGTCGTGTCAGAGATGAATCCTTCGATCGCCACCAGCTCGCCGCTTTCGCTATACACACCGACGCCTTGCTCCAAGACACGACAGATGTCGCCACTGCGGTGCAAAATTTGATAGACGCACTGAAACGACAACCTTCGTTCCAGTCGCTCTAGGACTGCATCGCGAATTTCATCGCAATCAGTGCCGACAATCAAGTCGCACCAAGCTGGGGTGCCGGCCACCAATTCGTCCGCAGAGTATCCACAAAGATCTTGGCAGCCATCGCTGATGAATTCAAACGCCCAACGATTGTCGAATGCGCGTCGGTAAGCCGCGCCAGGCAAATTCTTCAGCAATGTCGTCAGCCGTCGCTCGCTTTCAAAGATCGCGGCGTCGACAAGCTTTCGGTCAGTGATGTCTCGGATAATTCCCGTGAACAAACGGCGGTCAGGCAGCCGAACCTCGCTGACGGCTAAGTCCATCGGAAAGACCTCGCCACATTTGCGTAAGCCCCGGACTTCGCGGCCGATGCCGATGATCTTCTTTTGGCCTGTCGTCAAGTATTTGCTGAGGTACTGATCATGTGAGCCGCGGAAAGGCTGCGGCATCAACATGCTGACGTTATTGCCAATGACTTCATCGGCGGTGTAGCCAAAGATTCGCTGAGCCGCCGGATTGAACGATTCGATCAATCCGCGTTCGGTGATCGTGATGATCGCATCAACCGCAGTGTCAAGCACGCAGCGCAGCTTGCGTTCACTTTCCAACAAACGCTCGTTGGTTTTCATGATGGATCAGCTTTCTAAATGGATCGGCGTTCGTGCGATTTTCGGCTAGCGAATGGCGAAGTCATCTAGGCGATTGATCAGGTGAAACCGAGTTGGATGTTTCACCGGCGTCATCCGATTCACGGTCATCGATCAGGATTCGCAGTGCTGGTGTGTCCATGTCGTCGTACTGTCCACCGCGAATGCACAGCACACATGCGACCATACCCGCACCGCCCAGAGCTAAAGCGATCGGCAAAGCAATGTAGATCACACTCATGATTTTTCAGACGATTGCATGAAACTCGGATCATCGTCGGGCCGAGGCCTGGACGATGTCGGCCGAGAACCTGATGGTTTCGGAAACGTAGGCCATAGCAAAGTAAGTGACAATACGGACACGGAACTAATGGGCATCAAGATCGCCGCCAACAGCGGGCTGATTTGCCCTGCCATCGCAAGCCCCACGGCCACCAAATTGTAACCCAGCGAAACGGCGAACGCGGTGGAAATCAGCCATGACGTACGCCGAGCCCCCGTCATGAGGTCCGCGATGCTGGCCAGATCACCCGACGCGATGAAAACAGGTGCAGCCTGCAAGCTGACCTCTGCGCCGCCACGAACCGCGATACCGACGTCGGCCGCCGCTAATGCCGCGGCATCGTTTGCTCCATCACCCACCATGACGACATGTCCATCATCGCGGGTTCGCACGATTCGCAATTTGTCTTCGGGCGACAATCCACCGTGGACACGCGAGCCATCGATTCCGACTCGGCTTGCGATTCGCTGCACGATGTCGGGATGGTCGCCCGACAAGATGCCAATCTTGAACCCTTGCCGACTTAGCTGTGCAATCGTTTCGGCAGCCTGCGGGCGCAGAGGATCCGAAACCCCCATCACACAAACGGCTTCCCCGTCGACGGCAATCACCACAGGGCTGGCACCGGTCAAGAGCGTCTGCTCGACAGCCTCGTGAACGGGTTGACCGATCAGGCAGCCTTGCTGCTCAATGAACAAGGCGCTGCCAACCAAGACTTGGTGCTGATCAACGACGCCAGCCACACCGCTGCGGTGGACTCTAACAGCGGAGTCTTCGTGATCGCTTTCGTTGGTCGCCAAGCATGCGTATCGAACGATGGCTTCGGCGGTTGGATGACAGCAGCCAAGTTCGACTTGCGCCGCCATGCGGACAACTTCGTCCGTTCCCAACACCAACTCAGCCTGCGGTCGGCCTTGAGTCAACGTGCCCGTTTTGTCGAACCACAACGTGCCTGGTTTGGACAGTTGTTGAAGCGACGAACCGTCACGAATCAAAATCTTGCGTTTTGCAGCCCGTCCCAATGAAACCGCAATCGCTAGTGGCGTCGCCAGGGCAAGTGCACACGGACAAGCCACAATCAGCAGCGATGTTGCGTGCGACGCGGCAACCGCCCATCCCGATGCCCACCAGGCGATCAACACCAACATTGCCAAGACAGTGACGACCACCACAAAGACACCACCGATGCGATCCGCTAGCTGGACCACGGGCGTCTTTTCCGACGCGGCTGCTTCAACCGACTGCATGACCTTTCCGATGCGGCTTTCTCGTCCGGTTGCCATGACTTCGACGTCAATCGGTCGCACCAAATTCAAGGTGCCTGCCGAGACTTCGTCACCACAATTGGCTGCTACCGAGCGACTCTCGCCTGTCAACAAGGACCGGTCCAGCATCGACTCGCCCGCCACGATTCGACCATCTGCCGAAATGCTCTCGCCTGGCGAAACACGAATGATATCCGCCGGCTTCAATGTGTCGACCAATACCCACTCGGGTTGACCGTCGGTGGTCAAACGCTGAGCGTGAATCGGTGTGATCCGCAATAGCAGATCCACTGCCTTTGCGGCACGGTGCTGTTGATGAAACTGAATCCAACGCCCGATCAGCAACAAAAACACCAACACGGCTAACGAATCAAAGTAGACATCGCCCACGCCAGTGAAAACGCTAGTCAGGCCGGCGACGGTCCCGACCGACAAACCCAGCGCGACCGGCAAATCCATGTGCGGCGTCCGCGTCCGCAGCGAAGCAATCGCGCCTTTGAAGAACGTTCGACCAGGGATTGCGACCGCAGCCATTCCCAAACCGGTTCCGATCATCCGCAGAAAGAACCGCTGTCCCGGATCAACGCCCGATGCGTCACCGGCATACAACGCAACGGCGATCCACATCGCGTTCATCGCACAGAAGCCTGCGATGGCGATCTGCATCAGCAGCCGGCGATTTTCTAAGCGAAAGTGGTCATTGCGTTTCACCGACAACGGAGCAATTTCGTAGCCCAGCCGATCCATCAACCGAGCGATATCGCTTAACACGATCTGCTTCGGATTGAACATCACTCGCAAAGTATGATCGCTCATCTTCACTCGCGCGACTCGCCATCCCGGTGCTCGAGCGGCTGCATTTTCAATCAACCAAGCACAGGCCGCACAGTGCAACCCATGGACCGCCAATTCTGCGGTGGCGATTCCGTCACCATTGATGTGAGGCGCCGACGCGCCCAAGAATGCATCACTATCGAAGGCATCGTAACGAGACTTTTCGCCTGCGGCCGGCGCGGCAGCGGAACCCGATACCTGGTCACGAAGCGCGTAGTAATCATCAAGCCCCCAGCCGTGGATTAGCTCGTACGCGCCGCGGCAACCGTTACAGCAGAACACGGTTGTCGGGTCAGTATCCGACATACAAGGTGTCGGCAGCCCGCAGTGAATGCAATCCAGTTCAACCCGACGAACTTGATCGTCATGCTTAGATTTCGTCGATTCAGAAGGGGCGGGGGTCGAAGACATGTCGGTTAGGGTGCGGTCACTTCCGCATCACAAGTCTTTTCGCCTTCACAACAACACGGCAGCGGCTTGGCTGCGGAATCGTTCACTTGATCTACCAAAGATGACGGATCGAAACCGGCATCGCCAAGGTTGACCGAGGCACGCAATGCCGCCAACGATTCGAGGTTGGCAAATCCACGGCCCGATGCAGTGAAGCATCCGGTTGTGATCAACAGCACTGCGACCGCAGCGGGGATCACCATTGTGAACCGGCGCGATAGCCACTGGGAACCGGCGACCAAAGCCGTTAGCGCCGGAACCGTGCCGACCCAGAACGCGAACATCACAACCCCGCCCATGACCGGACTAGCCGTTCCAGCCGCAAATAGTGCGAATAAGTAAAGCCATCCACAGGGCAACAGCGTCGTCAACAAACCGGTCGCCAGAGCGCGACTGATCGGCGGCAATCGAAACAGATAAGGACGCATTTTGACCAACACGCCGCCAATCCGAGATGGCTTTGGTGGCTGCGCTTCTTTGGATTGCCCACGAACGAGCGTCCACAACTTCACCGCTCCGACGACCACCATCATTCCGCCGACGACTCGCGCCGCAGCGACTTGGATGCCAATCCAGTTCCCGCCGACGTCGACGGCACTGCCAATCCCGCCGGCGATCAAGCCAGCCAAAACGTACGTCAACATGCGGCCGACGTGATACATCGCGGTCGACATGACAACGGTGCGGCGGGGCGCCTTGTCACCGATGCCACTGGCCCACATCGCCAATGGACCACACATGCCGACACAGTGCATGCTGCCTAGCAGGCTAGCGGTGACGACGGCGGTGATCAGGATCCACATAGAGAAATCGTTTTGGGGTTGAAGCTCGAAGCGTTTGCAGCAACCGAGCGGTTAGGAGGTTGGGATTTCAATTTCAATCGATTTTCTCATCGGCACTTCGGCACCGTCGATGAAGATCTCGACTTGCCAGAGTCCTGGGCGAGCCATCGGTGCGAGAGTCAAGTATCGTCCTTTTCCGACGGACGGCAATTCGAAACGCTCGATGTCCGAGGCACGAGCATGGTGATAGACGCTGCCTACGATGCGCAAATTGTCGACCGGGTTGCCTGATTGATCCGTCACCGACACTTCGGTCGCGCGAAAACCATTGCCGTCGGACACATCCGACGCCTCAATTTCGACCGACCATCCCAAACGGTTTGCGGCCGTCATCGCGCGCTGTGTCACGTCCCAGTCCAATGCTTGGTTGTGGTAGTCCGGTACCACCGCAACCGTTGGGTCACCCGTCGCCAAGCGAATGGCAACGAAGCCGATCACAAGCTGCAATCCCAGCAGCACGACCACCAGTGAAACCCAGAAGCGTCTTGCACTTCGTTCCGCCGCAAATTGCTCCGCAGCTAGTTCGGATTTGTTTTTATCAGTTTGCATATTCAAATTACGTTCGCGGTCCAAGGATGCGGAACTCCAACAATCGTTCATTCTCGCTTGCATCGCTGACCTTCAACGTTGCTAACTCGTTTCCATCACCAAATGTCGCTCGGGCAGGGAACCGCAAACTAAACGGTACCAGCTTAGAATCGCCTGGCTCGAGGGTCAGTTTCTCGTCATCGATAACGTCAAGCAGCGTTCCTTCGGGCGAAACCATCTGCAACGAGTACGCC
>JBAUHR010000821.1:0-2099 GCA_049680385.1 Rubripirellula sp.
GTTCGGCAATGGTGGCGGGCGACTACGAACCGGCCGACATGTTCGTTGTAAAAAGGGAACTCGACTCGGCGACCTGTATTTGACGCTGCTCCAAAAATACGGAGTCGAATCCAACAAATTCGGGAACAGCAAGGGAGTCATCTCAGAACTGTCTTAGCGACTCGTAGTGTACGATCCTTTGCGACGCGATGGTTCCGGCTATTGGGTTTCAAAGCTTGCCGCTTTGCCAATCAGCATATCGGAAACGAAACGAGTCTCCTCGGCTTTTCCAATTCCACGTATGCGGATGCCGGAACTCGATGCTCTCAAGACGCTGACCGACTAGAAGAGACTTTTGGATGCCGAAACCACCGCGAGAATTCGGCTCATCTGCCAATGAAGACGACGTCGAACGGCATCAAGCTGCTGGTGCGTCCAAGTGCTGGCGTCAAAGGACGCACTCCGTCGGCGAAGAATATCCGCTCCAAGCCGACTTCAATCGTCACGAAGCTGACTAGTGTTGCGAAAGCAAACCAATCCAACTCTTTCTCTGTGGTGCGAATATTCTCGACTGCATTGAAGCCCCTTCAAAGTAAGCTGATTGCCCGCGTCCACCGCCGAGAATAAGTGAGAGCCGTCACGAAAACCGTTGCTTCCGGTGTACTCTTTTCAATCTGCGAACCAAGGCTGCCACGCCGGTTCGCTCAGAGTGCCCAAGGTCGTGGCGTCACTTTCGCCGCGAAAAACGCACGTCTTTTGCAGTGCTTCCGCAATCGAGAGAGTCTTGGCTATCTCTATCTCGCCGGCACGGCTGAGCCCTCGAAACCGAGAATTGGCGAATCTCCGCCGAGACTATCGCGCTCTCACCTTTCAGCCGCGCTCTAAGTTCATTCGCCGTTTGCTTCGGCTCCTGCGAGCCAGACGGTAGAAAACATGCTCGGGTTAACGGCTTGGAGCATCTTTGAACGCCTCTGCTTTTGACTTTATCCGGCGGATTCCGCGAATGCCTCTTGCTGGCCGTCCAAGCATGTGGACTTTCGAAGCCAGCGCAGAACAGTTCATCTGGGCTCACTGCCCTATCTGAATTTTTACCAATCGTCGCGATTGTACTGCTTCGGTGATTGGCCGGACTTCGCGGTGACCTTGATGGCACTCAGCTTGCCTTCCTGAAGGGATTCAAGAGTCACCTTGAAACGCCAGTCGTCGCCAAAGTCGTAGTGGAAAACCATCGTTTCACCGATCAAGAGCGGTACCTCACCGATTCGCATCTCATCAGCAAAGTACCTGGCGTCTTCCAAATGAGGTCCGACGATGTTGATCGAGTTGCCCGCCGCCTCTCGCAATTCAAACTGATACAAGTGCTCGGAATCAAAACGGAAAGCCAACAAGATCGCATCGGCCAGCTCGTCGAGAACAGCATCCGCGGGAGCTATGATTCGCCGCCAAATTCTGCCAAGCGACACTTTAAAGACGTGATTGCCTTCGCGAAACTCTGGTTCAGATCGAGTAAGCGTTTTCGTCCATGCGGGAAAAATCGGTTGCAGCTTCGCGAGAAAGACATCGGTCTTTTCATCTTCGTACAGGCCGAAGTTGCAAGTCACAACAAACATTGCATCGCCGAAGCCCGTACGCTCGATCCGACGCATGTCGGCTGCCTTTCCGGGTTTGGGCTTCGCGTCGTAGTCCAGTCGCAGCCATCCGAATTGGTGTAACAAATCAAGGGCGACTGAATTTTCAACGCCGTAGACGATTCCGAAGCGATCGTCGTCCACCAAAGTGACTGGCTCGTGCAAACGTAGATACACGTTTCGGATCTCGTTTACCAAGCCAGTGTCCCCACGGCTTCGCATGCCGACGCAATCCCATGATGCATCGTGCAAGCAGCACGCCATCAGATTGAAAAAACGTTCGGTGGGATTGAGCGACTGCCACTGCTCCAGCGCCGCCGGATCAATCAGGACGGCCCGTTTGGGCTTGGTCTCGCCCACCGCCAAGCCAGCACCCCGCAGTAACATGAACAAGCCCATCAGCGTCGGGAACGAACGTAGTTGTGGACGCTTCAAATCATGCGGCATTGGTTCGACCATGGCCTCGTTCAGTTCCGCAAGCACTCGCTGTGG
>JBAUHR010000822.1:0-3176 GCA_049680385.1 Rubripirellula sp.
GGGTACCGGTGCCGCGAGCGTGACGTACCAGGAACCCGCGGCTAGCGCCGTCGGCTCAGTTGTTGAAGGGAGCGTCGGACGCTGTAGAAAAACGAGCTTTATGAGCCGACGGCGCCAGCCGCGGGGACCGGTGCCGTCAGCTTGACGTCCCCCAAAAACCGCGGCTAGCGCCGTCGGCTCAATTGTTGAAGTACGTGCTTCGAATCGATTGCGTCGCACCTGTGGTCACTGTCAGCGACCAATCTTAACGTAGGCTAGTCCGCACGACCGACACCAGCGGACTTTGGCACGCCTGGTTCAATTTAGCACAGTAGGCAGTCGATGAATCCTGTGTCGAGACGTTGCTGCATTTGCCTTCAAAGCGGATGTGAGCCTGCGGTCGAAAACAACCATCATTCTCGGGGCGATTGTCCGTATCCCGAACTAGACCCCATCCCCACATAGATCACCACGAGGACAACATGCTCGTCCTTTCCAGGCACCGCGACGAAAGCATCATGATTGGCGACGATGTCGTGGTGACCATCGTCGACATTCGAGGCGACAAAGTTCGTCTCGGCATCGAAGCACCACAATCGATCCCCGTACACCGTCAAGAAGTGTATGACGCGATCCAGCGTGAAAACCGCCGGGCCACTCAAACCGGCACCGGTGCTACCAAAGACGTTCAACCGCCAAAGAACTAGCGTTCGCGGCGGTCCGAGGCGTTACGCATAGCGAAACTCGCAGGCAATCTTTTGTTGCACCTTTAGCAACCAAAAGCCTCTGCGACTTTCGCTATCGTTGTAGATGGACAGAACTTCGTGTCGGCCCGGATTTTTCGGCCGGCTGCGATTGGTCGGCTTCCGCAACCACCGCCACTTTGTCGGACTTACGAAACTGACAGAATCGAAACAGGTGTCCGTCGCTTTCTTTTCCGTATCGATACGGCAATCGCGTTTCGTACGATTGCAACTCCATCGGTGCGTGACCATTCTGCAAGCGGACGTCGGCGGTGTAGTCCGCGGATTCAAAGATCAATAGCACGACGCCCGATTCGACGGCCTCTTGTAGCCGCGAATCCGTTTTCAAGTCGGCGATCGTAGCCACCGGCGTCTTGCCGAAATGCGCTTTCAAGTTCCCCGCGAATCGCACGTTCGTCGCAACAATCAACTCCGGTGTATCCGGAAGTGCGGCAACATGTTCGGCCACTCGGTCAAACGGCATGTTCAACCACGAATAGTCGCCACGAACTGACGCTGATACCGTTCGACCAATCAGAACCGTCAGCACCACTGCTGCGAATATTCCTGCCGTGGTCACAATCCGAGCACCGCCGATTTGCGAAACAACGCTACCGGTTGAATATCCAGATCGCCGATCAACGAACGGCGTCAGTCGCAGCACCAAGTAAGTGGGCAACAAAAACAGAAACGGCTGCAACCAGTGATTTTTTGTTTCGACGGCGTGTCCCGACATCACCAACGTCAACAATACCACAGCAATGCCGATCATCGAACGCTCGATCAGCTTTGTCGTCGCGACGAAGTCCGTGGACGCCACCGCGATCGGTTCGGTCGTCGGTTCGGTAGTCGTTTTGGCGTTAGGCTTGGGTTTCCAAACCCACTTCAACCAGTGATCGCGAAACGCAATTGCAAAGACAGCGATCGTCACACTGCAACACGAAAAAGTTGAACCGGCTAGACGGATCAGTCCGGTGCTAACTCGATCACCCAGCGACATCGCTTCAGTTGGCAATAGTTGCGTCAGTGCTTTGGACGACGCGGTATCAAGATGCTCAATCGCCCACCAAAAATGGGGGCCGATTAGAACTGCCGCGATCGCGATGCTAAACAAGATTCGTGGCCCGAGCATTCGCTTGCGAAAATCCTCGATCGACAATCCTGCGGCGATGAAGGCAACCAACACGACGGCAAAGTTGTACTTGAACAACAATCCGGCGGCGGTTGCCAAACCGATCACGGCATAGTTGGCCATCGTTGGCCGCTTGTGGACGTTGACGATTGCCAACATCAACCAAGACGCAGCGAACAGTGCAGCGACGGTGTGCGAAAGATCGCGATGACTTTCCCAGGCGATCTGAGGCATCGTCAACATTGCCGCCGACGCGACGATGCCGGCGAACCGATTCGCGGTGGCGCGTGCGACCGCAAAGTACACACAAACGTAGGTCAAAAACAGGAAAACGTTTTTCAGCAGCGGCAACGCAAACGAAGCTTTTCCGATGATCGCCAGCAGCGGGATTTGCAGCCACGTGTAGAGCGGTGGTTGACCGTTGTATCCAATCTGCCAGCCTTGTGACAAATAAACCTGTTCGGCTTCGTCATAGGTCAACGACGATGACAACATGCCGCGCACGATCACATGCACAGCAAAATAGACGATCATCACAGCCGGAAAACGAAAGTCGTTCTCGGCGAGCCAGCGCAATGGTTTCATGCTGCGTTTCTACGTCGCGTATCGATATCGGTTGACGTGAAGATTCTTGGTTCCGGGTTGCGGCTGACTGCACCGCTTTGCTGGGACCGGTGGATGACATAGTTGCCCTGGCCCGGCAGTTCCATGTAAATCCGTGACACCATTTCGGCCAAGATTCCGATCGCGATCAACTGCACCGCCGTACATAACGCAAAGGCACCTACGATCAACATCGGTCGGTTGCCAATGTCTTGGCCCAAGCCGAACTTGGCAAAGCCAACGATCGACAACATTGCCGTTCCGATCGCAGCCAGAACCAGACCGACCGAACCGAAAAAGTGGCCGGGGCGGGCTCGATAACGCATGAAAAACAGCACTGACAACAAGTCCAGCACAACGCGAAACGTCCGCGAGATCCCGTACTTGGATTGACCGAACTGACGAGCATGGTGCCGCACGCCGATTTCGCCGATGCGATCGGGCGACGTGATCTTGGCAACCCAAGCAGGGATGAATCGGTGCATCTCGCCAACCAGTTTGACGTCGCGAATGACTTCACCGCGATAGACTTTTAGGCTGCATCCGTAATCGTGAATTTTGACACCCGTCACATGACCGATCAAACGGTTGGCGATCCACGACGGGATTTTGCGAAGAATGAAAGCATCCTGGCGTCGCTCGCGGCGGCCGCACAACAAATCCAAGTCGTTTTCTTTCAGATGGCGAACCATCCGAGGAAAGTAGGCCGGGGCGTTTTG
>JBAUHR010000823.1:0-10887 GCA_049680385.1 Rubripirellula sp.
GGGAGGATCGATGGGCAATAATCTGTTGCAAGTTTCCAGCAATGGCACGCTCACAGCCGGAAATGCAGACATCGCTCAGGGAAATTTCATGGTCAGCCAAAACGCAACGGCATCCCTGTCAAACTTGACCCTTCAAAACGAAGGCGCATTCCAAACAAGTACCGGTTCGTCACTATCGGTTACAGGAAAGATCCTTCAACAACAAGAATCCATGGCGGCTTCGGATATTTGGGGAGCCGTTTCGGCAAACCAAGTCGAACTGCACGGCACCACCAACGTCGATGTCGGTGGCACTCTATTGGCCGGCAGTGTGAATCTTGAAAGCGAAAGCAATACCCTCGTCAAAGGCTCGATCGGCACTGCTTCAAATCGAATCGATGCGTTGACCGTCAACGGCGGCTACTTCAGCGTCGATGGTACGTTGTCAAACACGGGAAAAGTATTCGCGGTGAATCTGTCGCTTAACAGCGGCGACATCAACGACACGACGACATCGAACATAGAAATTGGAAACGGCCAAAACGCCGCCTCGCTTGACATCAGCAGCACAACGAAGCTCGATGGAATTCGTTCACACATGCATATCGGGCAATCTGGCACCGCGTCGCTCAATGACGTCGTGCTCAACAACGGCTCCATCGAAGTGGGCGGACACTTGACGATCAACGGCTCAATTGCGGTGGATGCACAAGGCTACGGAGCCATCCGAACATACGCCAGTGGGATGCTTACAATACCTAGCTTGAATTTAAATGAAGGAATGCTTCAACTTGCCGGGAACATGACTGGCGACATCACTCAGGTCGGTGGAATCCTTGCACCCGGTCAGTCCCCTGGATTGCTTGAACTGGTCGGCAACTATTCGCTCAGCAGCGGTACGCTGCAAATGGAACTTGGCGGTACCGATGTTGATTTATTCGACCGACTCAAAGCCACCTCAATCACGCTGGGTGGTACCAGTCAATTGGAAGTCGTCTGGTACGACGGTTTCGAAGCGGCACTTGGCAACCAATTCGACATACTGGATTTCACGACGATCAACGGAACGTTCTCGTCCATGTTGCTTCCCACGCTTCGCGATGGACTGCTCTGGAACAACTCGGCGCTTTATACCACGGGGGTGCTATCGGTGGTCAGCGCTTCGCGCAGTTCCGGAACTTAGCTCGTCGCTGACGTTTGCGATGAGAGGATTGACTATCTTAGTCGTTCACCGAAGGAGAACTCGCCGCTACATTGAGTGCCGAACTTAAACGCATCCGTCTTCGAAAAGGAAGATAAACCTTGCAGCCGAATTGCTTCCCGTGATGTTAGTCAGGGACGCTTATTTTCAAATTTTGATATCGGGTGACCGTCGATAACGAACCGAGGTTTATGGCCAAGACCACCGTGGAGCTTTGCGGTTGTCGCCGAAGGACTCACTTAGCCACGAGTTGGTTGCCCACTGGACCTTTCCGTCGTCGGCGTGCAATGCGACGGCGTCAATTTCATTCCAACCAGCGACCAAGTCCGTGTTCAAGAAGACTTTGATTCGGCGGGTCCTGGCTTTTGTCGTCGGCACAAGCACCGAAGTCCACATACCGGCGACCGTGTCACAGGATCTTGTCCTTTTCAGATCTCGATTTCTTGACCTGTCATGCTGACACTGCAGATGCGAACGACAGCACCTGGGTTGCAGGTTTCGACGATTTCCATCTTCGCAACATTGACGGCGTTGGGAAATTCAACAATGAACCACTGCGTACCGGAATCCTGTCCGGGCGTAGTCCAAGCCGTTTGTTGGTCACCCGCAGAGGGTGTGTTCGGATGACCTAACAACTGATCGATGCTCCAGCTCGTACCTGCGTTGCCGAATCTCGCTTGCAGTTGCAAGTTCAGGTTTTGGTGGTCGCGGTACCAAGTCATCAACAACGCGGACAACGGCGACAACCAAATCAAGTCGAGCAATCGAAATCGCGGCCTCCATCGCCACATCGCTGTAAAGAACCTTTTGAAGATCGACCGTTTGCGATGGCCGGGAGTCGTGTCGCTCGCGGGATCAATCATGGTTCATATTCGATCCTTGCGTGTCAGTCGGCCTTGGCCCGATACTTGTCGATGATGTCTTTGATTTTATCAGGCCCTCGCAGGCCGCTGACATCGATTTCGATTCCAGATTGAGCCGCGCTGCTGACCCCGATCCGGCCCGTATCAAGGATTCGCTGAAAGAACGTTTGGTCTAGCTGGACATTGCGTACGTCCCGGTGCCAGACTTCGGTGATCGACCGACTGAGCCAACCGCGATGCAATCGGGTACGCAAGTTGGTGATCGTCAATTCCGTCGACCGGCAACGCAAATACCAAACCAACACGATGGGGATTCCGACCCCAACGAGACACAAAATCATCGTGACCACAAATCCGATGGGATTGTTTCGGAACATCGAAGGTGAGTCAACAAAGACGGTTTCTTCGTCGGACATATTGTGGGTCTCCTAGTAAGACTTAAGCTTGGAACCGATCGCGGCCTCTTTCCCCGCACCTTGAACGGCCCAGAACGAATCCAAGTGAGGCGCGCAAAAAATCGAAGCATCCATCAAACCAACCACTGAACCGATGATGGCTAGCTGATAAAATTCGCTTCAAACACCAACAAGCACATTCACGCGGTTGGTTCTCTCGTTTCAAAAGCTTGGAAATCCGACCATGTTCTCGCTATTTCGATCCATCGCTTTGCCCGCATTGGTCGCGATCGGGATCACAATCGCATTTTCAGGGCCTCGCGTATCAGCGCAGCAAGCAACGGCTTCCAAACGTCCGGGCGTGTTTCGCCAGCATGACCTGGTCACCGTTCGCGGCGGCGATGGCGAAATGCTTCGCGGCGTGGCCATGTTTGTGTTCAAGTATCGACGGGGCGATTCTCAACAGGCGGGTGTCACGACGTTGGACGACATCGACTCGGACGCCTACTGGGACAAACTCGTTGACCGCGGCATCAATGCGGTTCGCGTCGTGTTCTTTGATCCGTGGCAACGGTCTCATGGCGACGCCGGTTCCAACGATCCGTATCCCTTTGCCGATCTCGACGATAAAAACGACGTTGCGGCGACGCTTCGCGACATCGACAAGGCGGTCGACCAAGCAAGCCGGCGGGGCATGTCGGTGATGATCAATTACCACGACACTGGTGGCTATCGAGATCCGCTGCACACGGCCGCAGCCGATGACCGGCACTTTCCCTACGCCGAAACGATGCAGTATTGCCAGCGGTTTTGGAAACTGGTGGCCAGCCGGTATCGAAACCAAGCACACGTTTTCTACGAACTGACCAACGAACCAGTCCGCTGGCATCCGAACGACTACACCGCATCCGACTTGGACAACTTCGCCGCGTTGTACAAACAAGTGCGCAGCGATGCACCCGAGACGCATGTGGTGTTGGTGTCAGCCGCAACGACGGCTAGTTGGGATCGCAATCGGAACTTGCTGTTTCTAGCCCAGGAACTTGAAAAACGGGGTGTCGACTTTTCCAACGCATCGATCGGTTTTCACCCCTACGCACTTGCCGACATCGATGCCAATGGCAAAGCAAGCTCGCCCCAGGTCGCTGCCTTGGATCTGATCAAGCCGGTGACCGAACTGATGCGAGCGGGGTTTGCCGCGATCAACACCGAACAAAACTTTCCAACCGGCACCATCGAATCCGAAGACCCAAATTCTCCGCCGCTGTTAGCAGGTGACTCCACGGGGATCCAATCCATGCAGCGTCTTGGCATCAGTTGGTTTCTTTGGAACACATCCGGCCCCACAGAAATGAAAAACCTGGACTGGTTAATCACCGACGCCGCAAAGCACGGGTACGCTTGGTAGACGAGATCGATTGTCCATCGAAACCAGGTTAGCGGCATTGGCAGCGTGGTTTCTGATGTCCATGACGTTTGATCTCAAGCACGACAGCATTGCGATGCTGATCGATTGTATATGTGCGACCGAAACGTCAGCGGCATGCTGACAAGGTGTTTCGATTTAAGCCTGCCAAAAAAAGGTCCATCCGGGTTTATCGTGGGTAGAGGTCGAGGCCACCGCAGTAGAAAAAGATCGCTGTCTTGAAGTTTTCACGATTACGATAGCCACCGACTCGACGTTTGATTGACATGATTTTGCTGTTCATCCCTTCAGCAACTGCATTGGTAACTCCATGCGTGCAGTAGCTGACCACGTTTGCGATTCGTTCTCGGATCGTCTTCGCCACTTTCTTTAGCGGCGTCAGCTTGGTGTGGATCACTCGCTTGTACCAGTCCTTGAAGAACACCGCGGCCGAAGCGGCATCGTCATGGTGCCACAGGTCGCGAAGCATTTCCTTGTAGGCCCAAGCCTTGCCCGTTTGGAGCTCTTGCGAATAGATCGCCTCAAAGCGTTCACGCTGAGCGTCGGTCAGGTTCTCTTGTCCGGTCAGCCAGAGATATCGCGAGCGAGAAAGTCGGTGGTCGCCTTCGGCCGAAAGCTGACGGTGCTCGCCTCGGCGAACCTTATCGACCGCTTCGGTCGCCAATTTCATCACGTGGAATCGGTCGTAAACGATCTTCTCTTCAGCCAGGGGAATGCTCGCCTTGGCCGACTTCACAAACGCCGCACTCATGTCCATCGCGATCGCTTCCGCACCGGCGAGTTGTTCCTCCGAAGGCTGCGAAAAACATTGGTTTCCGCTATCGGTATCGTTTCCATCGGAGATCGCTCGGGCGGTGCTGTTGTCCAGGTCGTAGATCATCGTGATGTAGTTTTGGCCTTTGCGAAACGCCTTCTCGTCGATTCCAATTCGTGGCATCACTTCCTTAGTCTTGCGAGCTTTGCCCCGAGCGACGGCCTTCTCGAGGATGTGCCAAGTTTCATCCCAACTGGTTCGCAAAATTCCTTGAGCACCTTTGATGGTTTGAGCCGCTTGCAGAACGTCGATGGCGAAACGCTCAAAGAGCATGGTAAATCGGCTTCCTTTCTCGGCCCAGGGAAGTGACGCGTTCTTGACGCCGTGCGTGGGACATTTGACCCGTGGTGGCGCGGCGATCAGCAAGGTCTTGAATTGGCAAGAATCCAGATGTCTCCAACGACGCTCGGCAGCGTGGTCGTGGATGGGGTAGTCGCAATCGCACTTGGGGCAGCGGAACTTGGCTCCACGAGGATGTTCGACGCGTACGCGGATCTCTTCAGCTTCGTGATCGAGTTGCACGTCAGCAACGGTCCAAGGCGACGAAAGCCCGAGGATGTGTTGGTAAAGTTCTTTGTCTTGCAAGGTGGTTCTCCTCAGTGGAGAATTCTACAGAATCCATGACAAACCCGGATGGACCAGAAAAACGCCAGTCGATGGCGTGACGTTCAGCATCATCTCATCTCGTCTTGACACGGCCGCATCGTTGCGTTGCCCGTCGGCATAGATGCGGTCGAGAAGCAAATCAACGTTCACGGATTCCATTGGGACACCACAGGGTCATCGGGCGGCAAGAAGAAACCTTGCCATTCACTAAACAGCAATGTCTGAAAAATCGTTGATCTGAAGCGATCAATCATTCCTCAGAGAGACTTCGGAACTGTCGGATCCATCGGCGGATGCTTCGGATTGCGTTTTTCGCCGCCTTTGAAGGTATGCCTGAACCAGTTCGTGTTCGAACGTCGACGCGGAAATTACAATCGACGCGGCGTCGATCGCGCGAAGCGTGCATGGACCACCGCTTTCAACCCAACGGCCTTGCCCAACAGCAGCTTGGATCTCGCGAGCCAAAGACTCGGCAGACAGCGAATGTTCTAGGACAGGCTGCACGGTACCGCCGGTCAAGTCAGTGACGCGGTAGATCACGGGATACACTTGCAACCGAAGTGCGGCGATACGTTGATCAACTTGGGCATCGACTCCTTTCGACATGCCATACCGAAAGCCAACCAGAAAACCTGCCGCGCAAAGAGTCAAGAAAAGCAGCGTCGCGATGCCGAAACGCGTCCAGCGATAAGCACATTGGTACTTCACTTGTATTGCTCGGTGCGAACGGTAACGGATCAAACGTGTGGCTCGGCACTGATTGTCGCGTGACCTGAAACGGGATGCAACCGCGGCACACTGGACGGCCTGACCGTCTAAAATGATCAGCTTTCCATGATTCCAGTTGACGAGCCTTCCCCAATGAATTTTCGCATCCCGCCCTGTGTTCTCGCGTTCAAGCTTTATCCTGATGTCGCTTGTTTTGAAAGCGGCTGGCACACCACGCGTCAACCTTTCGCAAAACACCTCAACATCATCGCCTTGCTCATCATCGGCACATGCACCACAACGCCGCTGCTTGCGATCGACAACCATGCCCTCGTCGTTTCGGCCAACAAATCGAATCAGGCACAGGTTTTCAACATACGCAGTTTTGGCGCGGTCGGTGATGGCGTCGCCCTGGACACCAACGCGGTGCAAACGACGATCGACGCCTGTCACGATGCCGGTGGAGGAGTTGTTCGCGTCCCCGCTGGTGATTTTCAGATCGGCACGATCACTCTAAAAAGCGACGTCACACTCTCACTCGATTACGGGGCCAGTTTACTCGGCAGCACGGATGCGACTGACTACCCAACCGACGACCTAAGCCGACCTCGAGAGGGCGATGCGCACTGTCTGATCTACGCCGAGAACGCAAAGAACATCACCATCGAAGGACTCGGCACAATCGATGGCCGGGGAACTCACGAAAACTTTCCTCGGAACCGAAGGGGCGGCAAGAATATGGGGATCCGCCCACGTCTGATGCGTTTGGAAAGTTGTCAGGACATCACCTTTTCGGGCGTCACCTATAAGCGTCCTGCCTTTTGGGGACTGCACTTGATCGACTGCAAAAACATTCACTTCGATGCCGTTACCGTGCGATTCCGCAACAACAACTTCAACAACGATGGTTTCGATCTCGATGGTTGTGAAAATGTGCTCATCGAGAACTGTGACATCAGCACCGGAGACGACGCGATCTGTTTGAAGAGTTCGCTGAACCCTTGCCGGAACATTGTCGTGCGCGGATGTCGGATGGACAGCAACACCGCGGCACTAAAGTTCGGCAGTTCATCCCGAGGCGGGTTCATTGATGTGACGGTGACGAACTGTTACTTCCATGACTGCCCCATGGGCGCTATCAAGCTGCAATCGGTCGACGGTGGACGTCTGGAAAATGTGACGATCTCGCGAGTAGTAATGAAAGATGTGGGCTGTCCCCTCTTCATGCGTTTGGGCAATCGAGGCAGTACTTTTGACGAAGGCCGAGAAAGTCCTGCTGTCGGTTCGTTGAAAAACATACGAATCAGCGATGTGATTGCTGAGGTCGTCGTCGAGAATCGGACGAAAGCTGCTGAAGCGGTGTACAAGAATCTTAAAGTGGACACGACGCCAGGCGTGACTGACAATGAGAAATCGAAAGCCGGGCCGATCATGATCACGGGCATTCCCGGTCACTTCATCGAGAACGTTGTCCTAGAAAACATCCAGATCTCCTTCCCGGGTCATGGCACCGAGGAAGATGCCAGACGAGTTGTAGCCGAGGACATCGATCGCTATCCCGAGCAGTTTTTCTTTGGCGTGCTTCCAGCCTGGGGTGCCTACATCCGCCACGCAAAGAACATTGACTTCAAGAATGTCCAGATGACAGCTCGCGACACGGAACAGCGGCAGAAAATTGTTCTCGACGATGTCGAAGATTTCATCGAACGATAACGCAACACAACGCAACGAGGATCCGGTCGGCCCGCCCCCTGCGCAGCCATCAAAAGAGTGTTTCGACAACTGAGAAATCGACCGATTTTTCACTTCACCAAAATCAATTCCAGCAAATCAACGAACTGCGAGAAGTTGCGTCCATGATGATATCCAAAGCCCTGCAGAAACTTTCCGCTGCGTCTTTCGCGTTGTTGCTGGCGTGTTCATTGCGAACCCCGTCAACAACAGCGGAAGAGTTTTTTGTCAGCCCAGCGGGCAGTGACCTGAACGCCGGGACATTCGATTCTCCTCTGGCCAGCATCGCCGCGGCTCAGGCGAGGGTGCGGGCGTTCAAGCAGGCCAACACTGGCGAAGCGGTCACCGTCTGTCTGCGTGGCGGGAAGTACTACCTGACCGAACCAGTCGTCTTCACACCGAACGACAGCGGCACGGCAGAGGGCCCGATCACTTACAAAGCGTATAAAAACGAGGTTCCGCAAGTACTCGGCGGCGTGAAGCTGGACAACCTGAAATGGGAGAAATCATGCGACAACGTTTTCAAAACGAAGGTGCCTGAGGGTCTGGTCTTTGAGACACTCTTCATCAACGGCCAGCAAAAAATCCTTGCACGGTATCCAAACTACACCGAGGACGCCCCGGCATTCAATGGCGTTGCGTCAGACTGTCTGTCGCCGCAACGCGTCGCCACTTGGGCAGACCCAACCGACGGCTACTTCCACGCGATGCACCCCGCACGCTGGGGCGGTATTCACTTTCAAATTACAGGCAAGAAAAACGAAGGTGAAGTCACGCGAGTAGGCGGTACCCAGAACAACCGCGGCAGCGGTCAGCACAAGGAGCACCGTTATGTCGAAAACATCTTCGAAGAACTCGACGACGTGCACGAGTGGTACCTCAACCGCGACACATCGGAACTTTACGTTTACCCCGCACCGGACGTGGAACTAGACAGCGCCGAAGTCGAGGTCGCAGCACTCGAACAGTTGTTTGTTTTCAAAGGTACGCAGAAGATGCCGGTTCAGCACATTTCGATCGAGGGGCTGACACTAAAGCGAACGATTCGCACGTTCATGAAAACAGACGTGCGGTTACTGCGCAGCGACTGGACGATCTATCGGGGTGGAGTGGTCCACTTTGAAGGCACCGAGAACTGTGCCCTCAAAGACAGCGTGCTCAGTGACCTCGGTGGCAACGCGGTATTCTTCAACCTGTACAACAAGCAGTGCACTGTCGAAGGCTGCCACATCTACAACATCGGTGCCAGCGGCATCTGCTTTGTCGGCGACATCGCCACCGCCCGCGAAGAAAACTACAACATTGGCGATGCCCCGGACTTAGAGGAAATGGACTTCCAACGCGGCCCGGCGAACAAAAACTACCCACAACACTGCCGCGTCGACAACAACTTGATCTACAACATCGGCACGGTCGAGAAACAAACCGCCGGTGTTCATATCAGCCTTGCGGCTTATGTCACCGTCAGCCGCAACAGCATCTACGACGTGCCGCGTGCGGGCATCAACATCAGCGAGGGCAAGTGGGGTGGCCATGTCCTGGAATACAACGACGTGTTCCTAACGGTGCAGGAAACCCACGATCACGGTGCGTTCAACAGTTGGGGTCGCGACAGGTACTACACCAAGAGCCGCGGCGAAGCCGGCAACCGAGTTGCCAAGCATGGCTACGATTTGGTGAAGCTTGACATGCTGGACAAGAACGTGATCCGCAACAACCGATGGCGATGCGACCACGGATGGGACATCGACCTGGACGACGGTTCGGCGTGGTACGAGATCTACAACAACGTCTGCCTTAGTGGCGGCATCAAACTGCGCGACGGCATGCTGCGCACGACCTACAACAACGTGATGATCAACAACTCGATGAATCTACACGTCTGGCTCACCAATAGCGGCGACGTGGTCACTGGCAACATTTCTACCCACGGTTACTTTCCGATCGGGATGCGCAATTGGGGCCAGGAAATCGACCGGAACCTGTTCTTTCAAAAAGAGTCACTCGAAACAGCTAGGTCCGAATACGGTACCGATAAGAACAGTGTCTACGGCGACCCGGGCTTCGCCGACGCAGAACACGGCGACTACACGGTCACCAACACCAATCTTGCCGACGCGATCGGATGGAAGAACTTTCCGATGGATCAGTTCGGCGTGCAGAAACCATCGCTCAAGGCGATCGCCAAGACGCCCGAGTTCCCCAGGATCGAACTGACAGCCGACGAAGTGATCACCGGCACCGAGTACATGGGTGGGGTCATCAAAAACATTCAGAACGACAACGAAAAGTCCGCCGCTGGCTTGCCGGATTACAAAGGCGCCAAGATTGAACGGGGACTCACCCAAGGGATCTTCTCGGTGATCAAGTTACAGGATGATGACGTTGTGCTGAAGATGGACGACGATCCGATCAACAACATCGGCGACTTCACGTCGCGCATCGCCAGCGGCAAACGTTACCAAACCCTCAGCGTGTGGCGTTACCAGAAGTTGATTGTGATCGATTTGCCTGATCCGCGCACGATCCCGCTTTTGTTACCGAAAAAGAAATGGAAGGTCGTTTCGTTCGACAGCGAGGCGTCCGGCTACGAGGCCAAACGAGCGATCGACGGTGACCCGCGATCATTTTGGCATACCAAATTCGAGCCGAGTGAGCCGCCATTCCCACACGAGTTGGTCGTCGACATGGGCACGGAATCGTTCCTGTATTCCTTTGATTATTTTGCCCGGCAAGGTTCGTCGCATCCTCGAATCAAAGACTTTGCACTGTTTGTGTCGACAGACGGCAGGACCTGGAACGAGCCCGTATGGAAAGGCAAGCTCAAAGACACCGATGACCTTCAGAGCTTCCCGATCAACAAGACGCAGGCGAGGTACTTCAAGCTGGTAGGCTTATCGGGCTACACCCGCAACGCCGCAGCGGTCGGAGAAATTTCGTTCTATGGGACGAACGCTTCGAAAACGGCGGAAGACGCTTCAGAATGAATGGCGGATGCTGCTTTACCGACTCACCTATGTATTCGCCTGATCGCTTCATCGAAACGGACTGTCGGACGACATTCTAAAAGCCCCGAGGAACAAAGCCATGACACGTCTCTCTACCTTCATCTTCTACGGTTTGTTCCTAGCTGCAATCGCTTCGTTTGCCCACGCCGACGACAC
>JBAUHR010000824.1:0-18452 GCA_049680385.1 Rubripirellula sp.
CCATGATCACGTGGCCAGCCCACCCAGGATGGATACCGTCGGCACCCGCGACTTCGTAGGGATTACCGGGTTGGCCATATTGCTTGCCCGCCAAGACCTGTGCTTTGAACATTGGCCAAAACACATCGGCAAAACGCACGTTCTCGCTGCTTGCAATGTCGATGCAAATGTCTCTGAGCGTGCAGAGGTTTAGGTTGTGTTCTTCGAGAGTTCCATTTTTTGCATCCACCCACTTCGCGATCTTTCCCGAACAACCGGGCGACCCAACCACAACATCGACGTCGGCGGCTTTCAGTTTGCGAACGATGGCGGTGTAGTGATCTTGATACCAGCGTCCGTTGACCCAGTCGAATGGCCGGTACCGAGCGTCGTTCATACCGTAGGACAACGTGGCGACGGTCGGCGAGAATCGAAGCACGTCCTGGTCGAGTCGGCGAAGCATGCCGTCCGTCTTTTCGCCACTCCATCCGAACTGTCGCGTCTCGATTTCGAGATGTGGATAACAAACCGTCAAATAGGTTTCAATCATCCGCGAGTAACGTTTCTGTTCGGTGATCGAGTCGCCCAGGATCGCTAAGCGGTCGCCCTTGCTAAGCAGCATGGGGCCCGGCGCGGGCGCCTTCATCGGATTGAACTCGTCGAACGCTTCGTCGTCGGGTTTGGATTCGTACTGGTAAGGGCCGAACACAGTCGGCGCCGCTTTGTCTTGAGCGATGCAAATCAGCGGGAACATGCACAAGGACAACGCAATCATTAAACGCATCATCAAACCAAACGGTTAGAGGGAAATGGTCAAGAACACAGACCGCAACGGACTACAGTTCGGGATCGCTACGGCCGGCAACGGTTTGTGTCATCGGTTTGTGTCATCGGCTGCATCGCCCGCAACATTCCTTCGGCTTTGGACCATGTTTCGTACTCTTCGGTTTCGGGCACGCTGCGTGCGGTGATTCCACCACCGACGGGGATTTGCCAGTATCCATGCCCGGCCGTGATCGTGCGGATCAGAATGTTAAAATCAGCCTGCCCGCCGGCACCAATGTACCCCACCGAACCACAGTAAGCTCCACGCGGGTGCTTTTCCAATTCGGCAATCGTTCGCATTGCTTCAATCTTGGGGGCGCCTGTGACGCTGCCACCGGGAAAGCAGGCTTTCAGTAGATCCACGATGCTAAGTCCAGGCCGCAATTCGCCTTCGACGACCGAGACTAAGTGCTGGACATACTGATACCGTTCGACTTGGCAAAGCTGGCTAACAACAATCGAATCGTCCTCACAGACACGCGATAAATCGTTGCGCATCAGGTCGACGATCATCACGTTTTCAGCGCGGTCCTTTTCGCTTGCGAGTAGCTTTTGCGCCAGCTTTAAATTGACGTCATCATGGCTGGTTCGCCGAACCGTTCCTTTGATGGGCCGCGTCTGCACTCGTCGGCCACGAACTTTCAAGAAGCCTTCGGGCGAACTGCTTAGGACTTGGAATTCACCGCCGTCGTAGTACGCCCCAAGCGGCGCCGGGTTTGCATCCCGCAGTCGTCGATACAGATCGGGTGACGAACGATCCGCTTTGCGAATCAATCGCTGAGCCAGATTGACTTGAAAAGAATCGCCATCACAGATCCGGCGCACCACATCGGCCACCGCATCGCAGAACTCTTGCCGCGTAAAGTTGCTGGTGACGCCTTCGCGATCGGTGTCGCGTTGGTCGGCAAGATTGACTTTCGCAGTCGTTTGATGCGCCGGCGGGTCCGATTTCCGTTGCTTGCTTGGCGGGGAATTCAAGACCGCCTTGACCTGCTCGATCCGCTGCTTGGCCATCGCGATGCGTTGCACAGGATCCGTCGCCGGCATTCCCTGGGCGACAATCCAAGCGTTTCCGGTGACATGATCAAACGCAATCGTCCAGTCGTACAGCCCGACCGACATCGCCGGAATGGGAAGATCGTTTTTTGCAGCACGTCCCACCGGTTCTAACCATGCTGCCGATTCGTAGCCGATCAGCCCAGCAATCCCACCTTGAAACGGCGGCAGATCGGGCCTCAGTTCAGCCGGCAATCGCTGGCACCACGATTGCAGCGTTGGCCAAGGATCTGCGTCGCGCTCCGATGCAACAAGCTGTTCGATCGGGTCGGACATCAAGAACGAATACCGTCCCAGCGGAATTCCGTCGCCGTCGGTGGGGCCAGGTGATGCAGAATCCAGCCACACGCATCCTGGTCGCATCGACAGTCGCTCAAATGCGTCAAGCGACGAGAACCCTGGCGGAAGGGATTCAGCGATCGGCAATGGTGTCCCAGCGTCCACGGTGCTCACAAAGCCGAACGATCTTCGCCGGAATCACGTGGCGTGAACCGAAAATTCTCGCTCTGCGAAAAGAACTCGATCGGGTTGCCGTAGACGACTTTGCGGATCAATGATTCGCTGTGTCCGCGGCGACGCATCTCGAAAATCAAGTCCGGCACGGCGGTCGGCTTACTAGGCCCCCAGTCACCCGCCGAGTTAGCCAGCAATCGCTGGCCGGCGTACCGTTCGATCATGTCGGCTGAACGCTCGGGAGTGCACTTGGTGACCGGATACAACGTCATTCCGGCCCAAAAGCCACGGTCGAGCACCTCGCCGATGGTGTGTTCTTCGACGTGATCGACAAGCACTCGCGACGGATCAATTCGCGAATCATCGCAAAGCATATCCAAAATCATGCGTGTGCCCTGGTACTTGTCCTCTAGGTGCGGCGTGTGGATCAGGATCAATTGGTTGTGCTTGACGGCAAGGTCAAGGTGCTCCAGAAAGATCGTCGCCTCGTTTTTGGTGTTCTTGTTCAACCCGATTTCACCGATGCCAAGCACGTTAGGCTTGTCCAGAAATTCAGGAATCATGGCGATCACTTCGCGCGACAGCGAAACGTTCTCGGCTTCTTTCGCATTGATGCACAGCCAAGTGAAGTGCTGGATACCGTACTGGGCAGCCCTCTTGGGTTCGACGTCGGTCAACTGGTGAAAGTAATCACGAAAACCGTCAACACTGCCCCGGTCAAATCCTGCCCAAAACGCAGGCTCGCTCATCGCCACGCATCCCATTCTCGCAAGCGTTGCATAGTCGTCGGTAATCCGAGAAACCATGTGGATGTGCGGATCGATGTAGTCCATGAAAATTGCCAAAGAGGAAAAGGTGGGGGGGCAGGATTGGTGTACGGAATCAACGGCAGCTTACAACTGCATCGTTTTTCGCCAATCGGCATGGTAGGGACGCGAAAAGAGTTGCTGCAGTTGCTCGGCTCGGCGTGGGCTGTCGCTGGCGCAGATTTCGATCGCAGCGCCCACTTGAGCTCGACGATCGGACTGGGCCGATGTCAGTTCACTGGTCTGCTCGGCGGCTCGATCAATTCGGTCAAGCGTTGCGGCGACTTCCAGAAGCTTCGCGCGGACGTCCAAGAACGACTCTTCCAAAATTTGGTCAGCGGTACGGGGCATGGTCACAGTCGAAGGGATCGTGAAATCGGATTGTTCGGTCAGTTCCGGGTGCTTTGCCCCCGATTATACCCCGATCGGACCGCCGTTCGAAACGGTGCGACCCGGCGATGTTTGGAACGCCCCGCGTTGGGGTCATAACGGCTTGAACGGTTTTGAGGCCGGCGCCATTGCCGGGCGGTCATTTTCTTGCCGGTCCGCATCAGTGCGTGACGTTGTGTCACGTGTTGGCAACCTAGGGTTCGGTGTCGTTAAACGGGTTGCCGTGGTCGACGGATACCGCTTTCCACGTATTGATTTCACCATGCCCGGTCTTTCTCCGACATTCCAGACGCTCGCGACAACGCAAAACGAAGCGGCGGTCGATGTATTGATGGCGACGCTGGATGACGCCGACAAAAAACTTCGATCCCAGGCGATCGAAGCCTTGTTGATGCGTCCCGGCCAGCGTGCTCCCCAAATGTTGCTCGCTCGATGGAACAAGCTGCAAGAGGGTGACCTGAAACAATTGCGAGCGCAGCCCAATTGGATGAGCGAGGTGATCATTGCGTCGCTGAAGTCTGGTGGCGAGGGTATCGAAGCGTCAATCGAGGCAGCACGATCGTTGGGTTTGACGGACGCAGTTCAAGAACTGATCTTCTTGGCGGAGGTAAGTGCATCACGAGAAGTTCGTTCGAAGGCAGGCTTGGCCGTGCTTTCGCTGGTTGCCCCGATTGGGCGTGCCGCTCGCGATGACAGGCCACAGCCCACCGTACGAGGCCCAATCCTAGCGAGGCTTGCCGATTCGGTTCGCCGTTTTTCGATGCATCGTAACGCGACGATGGTCGAGGCGTTCTTGATGGCATCGAGCTGGGGTGACGGCGATCTGCGTGCCATGATCGCTGAAGATGGCGAAGTCCTGGAACTGCTTTGCGATCGCTTTTCGAAAAGCGAAAACCAAGGAGTCATGGACCTGCTGGCTGGGTTCATCCGCCGCAAATCAATCTCGCCACGAATTCTCGAACGCATGCAGACCAGCACCGGTGCTGGTTTCCGTGACGCATTGTTGTCGTGCGTAGGAACGGAACCATCCGGCAATGTGGTCCGCAACCTGCGTGACATGGGGATGCCAAAATCATGCCACGGTGGCGAAGATCTTGTTTCGCAAATCGCGCCCCAACGGCGTGCCGCACTGATCCACCTATACATCACTGCGAACCAAGACAACCTAGAAACGATGCACTTGATCACGGCAGTCCTGCGACAGGGTGGCCCTGGATGCGTCTCGGCGGCAGCGATTGGACTGGGCCGTTGTGAAGTTCCATCGATTGAATTTTGGATGCGTGCCGCCGTGCCGGTCGCCGATGATGATCGCGAAGCTATCGCAGCGGACGAAAATGCGAAACTACTCAGTGACCTGATCGAACTGCTTGATCATGACGAACCCGCACTTGTCCGTGGCGTCCAACGTGTGCTCGCACCGTTACACGCCGATGCAATGCTGCACAAGTTCCACAGCCTGCGACCTCGCAGTCGTCGTCGTCTCGGTCGCGTCGTGATGATGATTGACACCACCGCCGTCCAACGCGTCCGCGATTCGCTTCGGCATCCGGTGCTTGCGAGTCGCCTGGAAGCGATCGCAATGGCCGATGCACTCGCGATCGTCGACTTGCTCTCCGATTCGTTCACGCATATCTCTCGCGAAGACCACCAGGAAGCCCGCATGAAAGCGGCTGAAGTGATGGGCGATGCGGAAGGCGAAGACACACTAAAACTGCTCCAAAACATGGTCGACCTACCGTCAAGCACCGTTCGCGACGTTGCCGTCGCCGCGCTTGATCGTCGCCAGAATGCCCGGTCCCGCTGAGCCAAACTCCATGATGAATTTTCAACACCTATCGGGCAGCATGTTTTCGTTGTTGGCCGAAACGAAAATGTCGGACGTCAGTCTGAACTATCGCGAAGAAGTCGCACCACCGGGCATCTGGGGCGGATGGTACGTGCTGGTTCCCGTCTTGATTGCCGTCGTCGCTGCACTGGTTTATCGGTTCGCCGATCGTCCACCCGCGATCGTCAACACGCCACTGGGGATGTTGCACGAACTGTGCCGCGTTCACCGCATCAAAGGCCGTTCGCGACTTCTGTTGGAATCGATCGCCGAAGCTGCCTCGCTTGAACATCCTGCGACGATGTTTTTAAGCAGTGGGCATCTCGAAGACGCGGTTGCCCTCGCCAAGAAGCGAATGAAGTTTGACAAAAAGCAATTGTCAACGCTTGGCATGGTCCGCCGTCGAATGTTCACCTAGAACCGCGGCTCAATTGCTATACTTCGCCATCAAGCGTGTCTTCGACCTTTTCGTAAGACGCGATCATCGACTCGAGCTGCTTTGCCAACCGATCGAGATCGCGTCCGTTGTCAATCGATTCAGACAACAGCGGCCGTAACCATTCTTGCATCAAGTGGAATTGGCCCTTGATCAGTTCAGCCATTTCACGCGGAACTTTGTACTGGACCAAGACCTTTTGTTCGGGCGGTGCAAGAGCTTGCTGTTCGCTGATTCGCTCAAGCTGTTTGCCCGTCGTCGCAAGTGTCTGGGCCAACTGAGTTCCGGTGCTTGACAAGCTTTGACGCACCGAATCAATCCGTGCGTCCATACGGTCTTCGGAACCGTTGTCTCGCGCGATGATCGCTTTCGAAATCACTTGGCGGATCGATTCTAGACCATCACGCATCGAAGCAAGCTGACGCATCAACTGGCCAGCTTGGTCTTCGCTATCCATTCCCTGCATCCGCACACTCTCGACGAAGGCATACTTGATCGCATCCCAGCGTTCCTTCTCTTCGGTCGTCAAGATCCCCATCAACTCTTTGAACTTCAACACGTTCGCTTCGTTGTCGGTCGTCAATGTTTGCGCGTCTTGCTCGTAGGCGCTAACGATCAACGATTGCAACTCGCGATCGTTCATCACGCTGGCAACCTTTTCGGCCATCCGGTTCATGTTTCGGTAACTGCCTTGCAGTTTGAACGGCGGCTCGGTTCGATACGAATCAGCCTGGGCAGCCGATTTGATGTACGCTCGGTTGACCTTCAATACCACGTCACGAACTCGAAGCAGCTTTCGCATCACTTCGAACATCTCGCGAACCTGGTCCATCGACAAATTGCCTTGCAACTCGATGCCTTCCAGCGAATCTCGTCCGGCCGCGGCAATGATCGCCCGCGCATCTTCGGGGGCGGCCGTCGACAGCGGTGCAAGAACGGTGTTGCTAGTCAAACAGTTTTCCAGATAACTCATCTCGAAAGCGTCAGCCGACTCGCCAATGATCTCGCCAAGGTTGTACACGTCGGCTCGGTTGGACAGCATGTCGGGGACTTGAAAGCGGTCGCCCGATTCGGTGTACGGGTTACCCGCCATCACGACCGCCACGCGCCGGCCACGCAAGTCGTAGGTTCGTGTCTTGCCATTGCGAACGCCCTCGATCTTTCGCGTCGCGTCGCAAAGCGAAATAAACTTCTGTAACAGTTCTGGATGCGTGTGCTGGATGTCGTCAAGGTACAGCATCACGTTGTCGCCCATTTCCAGGGCAAGGTTCAGTCGCTCAATCTCTTCGCGAGCCGCCGCGTTGGGGGCTTCGGCGGGATCAAGTGACGTCACACCGTGGCCGATCGCTGGTCCGTTGATCTTCATGAACACAATCCCCAACCGATTGGCGACGTATTCCATCAGTGTTGTCTTGCCATAGCCCGGCGGGGAAATCAGCAACAGCAGCCCCATTCGGTCGGTCCGTTTGTCTTCACCGGCGGCCCCCATTTGCTTGGCCAAGTTATCGCCGATCAGTGGCAGATAGACTTCATCGAGCAAGCGGTTTCGAACAAACGAAGTCAACACGCGCGGCTTGAATTCTTCCAAACGCATGTCTTCGCGAGCCGTATCCACCAAACGAGTCTTTGTTTCGTGAAGTCGTCGAAAACGAGGCACAACATCGGCGCGATAGCCGCGAACACGATCAAGCAGTTCGTGATAGTGGACGGGCATCTTGGCCGAAACGATTCGACGATGACTGCCTACCGCTCCGTCAAGCATTCGTGCGACCGAGGCGTTGACAACCTTCATCGCCGAAACACCGCCGGACACCAAGATCCAAGCCAGCTCGTCGCGATATCCAATCGCCGGATCCGCTTCGTCGTCATCGTCGTGTTTCTCTAAGAACGCATCGGCCCAGTTACGAGCCAGCACGAACGACCGTGCCGGGTCAGCAATTTTTTCGATCGTGGCTGCTGACTTATCCGAAAACGATTTGAACAGAGTCGCTGCACGTTCGCTGGCGACCGGCTTTTTCGGTGCGTGCGTTAACTCGTCGAACAAATACTCGGCGATTCGCAGCGGTGTGACCTGCGGCCCAAATAACGGGCTCCAAACCGATCGATCAGCTTCAGCCATCTCGATCAAACGACCGCGGAATTCTGCGGCCGGCTTCGCGTTGGGATAGGCGATGGCAAGTTTGGCGAAGCCGCCGATCCAGTCGACCATTGCCGTGCGATCTTTCACGGGTACCAGCTTTGTGAACCAAAAATGTGCCGCCGCACGGACCGAAGGGGAATGTCGCAGCAATCCGATCTCGCGATCCATCTCGACCAGCGCCGCCAAGATCGCCGCGGCATCCGAGTCATGCACGCCCTTTGCGTAACCTTCGTCATAGCGGCCCGACATGGCTTGCCCGATTTCGGTTTCACCGTTTTCGAACAAGTCGACCGCGAGATATTCGGCGCGGTAAACGTCCGCGTTTTCGCTGATCAGTTCCTGATTCCACAGATCCTTTGCCGCGGCGAGATCTTCGTCGTGAAGCGGTTCGAAAAATTGAGTGCCCGTTAAATGCAGACAAATCTCGCCGCCGCGCAGCACCGTCGTCAGGTCTAGCGGCTGAGTATTGACGGCAAAACGTTGTTTGCCCAAGCGAATGATGTCGCCACCGTCTTCGTACAGATCTTGGCGATCTTTCAATTGACGAGTCGCATCCTCGCGAATCGTCTTCATCCGGCTCTGCAAATCTTCCACACGAATCGCGTCGTCAAGTTCGCCAAGCTGGTCGATGATGTCCCGTACCTTTTCGACCATCAGGTCGCCGGCAAAGTAGGCAGCGATTTCGTCGGTCGACTTCATCTTGCCGACGCGAGAATCGATGCCCTTCAAGATTCGACCAGCCGCAGAGGCCAGTGACTCGGCGCGGCGATTACGCTTTTCGATCAGCTGGACTTTACGTGACTCGAACGCCGCGTAAACGTCGTCGCGTCGCTGAGCCAGTTCAACAATGAAATCGTCGAACTCTGCAAAACGGCCTTCTAATTCCTCAAGCTGGACCATCACCTTGGTCAAATACTCGTCACACTTCGTCGGCGAGTCGCTAACGTCGAGATAGCCCGAAACGGTTTGCTCGAGCAGTTTCAGTTGCGATGCAAATTCGGCTTTCCCTTCGACGCTGACCAGTTCGCCAACGCGAGCCTTCAACGAGCTCCGTACTCGGTTGAGTGACGCGAACACGTTGCCAATCGAGTCAATGATCTCGGTACGCTTCGTCGTGTCTTCGATTTTCAAATTGCTGACCGTTTCGGTCAGCAATTCCAAGTGAGAACCGGCCTGATCAATTTCTTCACCAAGATTTTTGGCGTCGGAAACCGTTTTGACTTCGGCAACCTTTTCACCCGATTCCGAGACTCGGTTGATATACGAGTCCAAAGATCCCGGTGTTAGCAAGAAATCGACACAGCGGCGACTGAGTCGTTCGGATCGTTCGGCCGTCTCCTTTTCCAGTTCTTCGACGATCGCATCGTCGACATACCGAAGTTCTTTCAGCCCAAGGGCATGCCCGCGTTGTTCGCGCAGTGCAGCCAGCGAATCGACAAAGTCATCAATCGATTCGAACCGTCTGCGTTCGATCGACTTGACCAAATCATCGACGGCAGTTTGAACTTCTTTGGTGCGATTGGTTGTGTCACGCCGAACTCGAACAACTTTTTCGAATTCCTCGACCGCCGCGCCGGCTGCTTGGCGAATCTTTTGCAGCGGTTCGGCCAGCCGTCCCGTTTCTTCCTTGTCGATCCAAAAATAGCTGTCCAGCACGTCTGAGGATTTTTTGCCGAGATCGACATACAGACCTTCGTAAGAATCGTCCTTGTCGATCAGTTGCAACAGTTCATGGCACTCGGACATGCCACGGACGATGTCTTTGTTACCGATTTTGAACAGCAGCGAATCGGTTTGATTCTCCGGCACATAGCTGGTGTCGGTGAACGGAGTTTGCCAAATCTGGATCGCGTGATGCTTTTGCGGTTCGTCCTGGTTACGAAAAACAACCATTTCGCCGCGATGAAAAAACGTTTGCCCGCTGGAAACCATCGGTGTTTCAACACTCTGGCGAATCAGGTTGTAACGCAGTTGCACATAGGTTCCCGACTGACGATTGTAAAACAAATACAGGTAATCTTCGCCGTTGGGTGCTGCCATCGTGCATTGGTAACGCATGTCTGACAAACCATGGTCGAACCGTTTGAACTCGCCGGTTTGAAGGTAATAACCACCTGGAAAAATGATCCCGTGGTCGCCAGGCAGCATCACACAGCAGCTCGCGATCTCGTCCAGCCGCATCGCCCGACTGAGCTTGCCGTTGAAGACGAGATAGCGAAAGAGATCCTCTTGATAAGGCTTGATCTTCAGCAGAACCAGGTTGCCGACAATCGCATAGTAGATCTCGGCGTCGTCGAGCGTTTGGTCGGCATGGTCAACGGGTTCGGCGTAAATCCCTTGGCCCGAATCGGTGTTATTTTCAATCTTGACTGTCAGGTCGCCGCCGACAGTTTCGACAAACACACGATCGTCAATCGAGATATGCGGGTGCGCACCGTAGTGGTGTTGGTCGCGAGTCGTACGGGTCCAGCGAAATTCATGTTGCGGCGGATCTTTGACCTCGTGATCGCTACGGTTGTCGATGTACTCGATTGTGTCAGGCGTAACCCGCCACTTGAACGACTTGATATCGCGTTCGGTTTTCCCGACCTGGAAAACCATGTGCAGCATCGGACCGACTCGAAAGAAGCGGGCGAAGCGAGTGTCTTTATAGAACCGATACAGTTCGTGAAAGTCACTGTTGAACCGGTCGTCGCCGATTACATCGAGTGTGGATTCATGGAACTGGTGATCGCGAAGTTCGTAGACCGAAAACACGTCGGCCAAATCGATATCGGATTTCAGCCCAAACTGAACGTTGTATCCGAACAGAAACTCGTCCCCAATCGAAACAATGTCGCGCGGCACGCAATTGTGTTCGGTCGTGACTCGTTCGGTCGCGATCAGCGCCGTTTCAATGTTCCCAAAGACTTCGGCCCGATCAGCATTCAACTGGTTCAAACGAGTGCGCAGGTCCGCTGACGCTTCGCGCAGTCGATTGCGAAGGACTTCGTAAGTGCCAGCAGCAAGTTGAGTTTCGGTCACTGAAGCTACCTCGAGACGTCGACCAAATGGTCATAGAAGGATCCAGTCGCGTAACGACGGCATGGAACAGCCAGGGACGCTAGCCCCTGGTGTCCGCACTGAGCTGATCGAGAGCCCCGTAGGGGCGACACCGCCATCGACCGCCCGCGTCGAAGAATGTCACCCATGGAACTCTCTGTCAAATACATATTGCATATCAAATTGGATGTTGTGTTTCTTCCGGAACAGCTGTCTCTTTCACCGCTACGCGGCTCTTGAAACATCGGATCGACACTGGGACCGACACCAGGGGCAGACGCCCCTGGCTGTTCTTTGCTGCCGCTTTGCGGCGACATCCGCTGTTCGTCCGCAAGCAACCTAGGACGTCTTGCCGTTGCTCTTGGGCGTCTTTGCCTGAGCCAGCAGACGACCCGCTTTTTGATCAGCGACGTTTGCCGTTCCGGCCATGCTTAGCAAGCTGGTCAGTTGAGATCTGACGTCGTCCGTTTTGCTCATTCCCATCATCTTGGCGATCAGCGCCGCGATCGATAAGTCTTTCACGCCGTCAGTGTCCAAGTTGAACTGTTTGACCAGTGAACCGAGTTGCTCGCTGAAGTACTCGGCGTTGCCGTCAAAGAACGTGTCTTTGATGTCGGTCGCAACTTTACTGTTGTAGACAAAGCGGTCGATGGCTTTGCCACCTTTGACTGCGCTGGTGATCTGGTCGAAGAACTCTCCGTCCCCACCGACGATGTCGATTCGAGCACTTCGCAGTGCATCGCCGACCACACCGGCTTGGCTTTCCGCGATGCCGCGTTGGGCATCGATGGCAGCAATCTCGACGGACTTTTCTTTTTCCAGACGCAGTTTGAACTCTTCGTGGTCTTTGCCGACGCTGTCGAGTTGCTTCATCGCTTCGGCCTTCTCGGTGATACCGACGGCTTCGCTGCGATACTTTTCCAATTCGACGTTGGCTTCGGCCAAGCCTTGTTTCTCGAGCGCCACTGCCTTCGCTTCGGTGACTTTGGCTTCGGCCAATCCGGTGGCTGCTTGAGTCGCCATGGTGCCGTCGGCAAGCATCTTGGCACCTTCGGTGTCCTTTTCGGCTGCATCTCGACGAGCTTCGGCATCGATGCGAATCTTTTCGGCCAATAAAGTTGCCGAATCTTTTTCGGCTCGTGCAGCCGTTGTGACGCGGATCAATTCTTCTTCGGCCTTCATTTCGGCTGCCGTAACTTGGACCTTCTTCAGTCGGTCAGCCTTGGCGATGTCTTCGGTATCTTTGATACGTTCTTGTTCTTCGACGACGGTGCGTTCGATGGCGACCCGTTCGCGAATGACTTCTTGGATGTTGCGTTTTTCGACTTCGATCGCCTTCTCTTTTTCGATCTCGGCGACACCGACCAAACGAAGCCGTTCGGTCATTTCTAGGTCGCGGTCGCGATTGACGCGTTCTAGTTCGACAGCATCGGTTTTCTCTTTATTGCGTTGGGCAACCAAGACTTGACGCAGTTTGTTTTCTTCGGCGATACCGAGTTCTTCTTCGGTCTGGATCCGTGCCCGTTCGGCTTCGAGACGTTGTTCTTCTTGGACTTTGGCGGCGGCGGCATGCTCGCGAGAAGTGATCTCGGCGATTTCGCGTTTCTGTTTCTCGACCGCTTCGACCCGTTGTCGTTCGAGAGCCAGAATGGTTTCTTCCGCTTCGACGTCTTGCTTCTTGAGCGTCTTTTCTTTATCGCGAGTGAACTGGTTTTCTTTGACCTTTTCGTTCGACGTCAGCTCGGTAATCTTTTTGATACCTTCGGCGTCCAAGATATTGGTCGGCGAAAGCATGTCGAGTGGCGTTTGTTCCAGGTAGTCAATCGCCGCGTCGTCGAGCACGTAACCGTTCAAGTCGGTACCGATGACTTTTAGGATCTCGCCTTTGAACTTGTCACGTTGATCGTACAAGTCGATAAAGTCGAATTGCTTACCAACGGTCTTGAGTGCTTCGCTGAACTTGGCATCGAACAGCTCTCGCAGCGTTTCCATTTCGCTGCAACGTTTCGCGCCGATGGCTTGCGCGACTTCGCCCATTTCTTCGGGGCTGTTGTTGACGCGGACGAAGAAGGCGACCTTGATATCGGCCCGAATGTTGTCTTTACAGATCAACCCCTCATGGCCTTGGCGTCCGATCTCGAAGCTCTTCAGCGACAAGTCCATGAACTCGAAGCGATGGTACAGCGGGATCACGAACATACCCTGGGCCGAGGCGACTTTCATCGTCGGACCACCGGTGCGAACAATGGCTTTATCCGGTCCGACGACGATGTAGCATTTCTTGATCGTGATCACGATCGCGAAGATGGCTAACGTCATGACGACCAGGGCGACGACAATGCCGGTCAATACTTGTGGGTTCACGAGGTTTGCTCCGTTAAAATTGATGTGACTTGGTAGACTCGTTGGCTCGGATCGAAACCGATGATTCGAACCTCGTTGCCCTTAACGATATGGGCGCCATCGGTACGTACGTTCAACAGCAATGGCGCCGCGTCGGTACGAAATTTGGCCTGGCCGAAAGTAGGTGTTGCTTCTGGGCTGATGATTTCACATGTTGATCCGATCAATCGTGATTGGTCGTACTCCGGCGTTGCCACAAAATGCTTGATCAAAGGCTGCGTGACGACTTTGGCGATTCCAGTGGCCAGGACAACGTTGCGGATCGTCAGCAGTGTCGAAACAACCAACGTCGGTTCGTACCGGCGTACGTCGAAGACATGCCAAAACATGTACGAAATGGTCCAGAAACCAAGCGTGAACACGCCGCCCCAGATCACGATGGGAACGCGTCCAAAATTGGTCCAGCGGATCGTTGCGGCGCCAATTCCTTGGACCACGTCCAATCCCAGATCACCAACGTCCGCATCCACATCCGGAACATCCAGATCAGGTACGTCGAAACCGGGCATGTCGAGATCAGGGACATCCAGATCGGGCATTTCCAATTCGGGCAAGTCGACGTCTAGATCGACCAATCCGATCAATGCAAAGACCGTGTAGATCGCCAACATACAAACCAGCAGAGACGCCGGCCAAATTGGACCGACGAACATGTTTCCGGCGAATTGTAGAATAGATTCAGACACGATCACGAGTAGCCTCAAAGAGGGGAGCCTGTCAGCTTAATAGCAAGGCTCGGGCGACTCATGGTTGGGGCGCGGTTCGCCTCGGATTTTTAGAATTTTGTTCTCAATATTCCTGCTTTAACGCCCCGTCGGTCGAATTTGTCTGGTTTCGTTGCAGAGAACGGTTCCGTTGGCAGGTGCGCGTCCATCAAGAGAATTGACGAAAGATCGCTGTTACCGGTCCCACCACCAGTCTTGAATGACGCGAGGCCTGGATTCAGGGATCGTTGAAAACGACGCCAGAGCCGGGTAATCCGCGACGGTCGACGCCAGGGTGGCTTGGCCGTTGACCGCCACGCCGCCGCTGGCGATCAGCAGATTGTGCATCATGCGACCATGCCGAATCTTGTGCAGCACGGCGATCGATTCGATTTGCGTGGGCGTTTGCATCCAGGTGTCCGTCGACGAAGCCGAATTCGCAAAGTGCTGGATCATGGTTCGAAGGCTGTCAGTGTCAGCAAACCGGCGCAACAATTCGGCGACCGATGCCGTTTGATAGATTGCTTCGAGCGATCCGTAGACGGGATACTGGCTGCGGATATTGTGAAAGTTCTTGTTGAAATCGGCGACGAACATTTCGGTTCGAAAATCAGTGGTTAGGTTTCCACGTGCTCCGTCGGCCATCGCGCGTTCGTTCTCGCCTGACAATCGAATGGGGCTGCCGGTGATTTCAAAAACGGTGTGATCTTTGTCTGCCCGAGCCGTTCGCGGTGATGCCGTGAACCAGAGTCGCAGCAGCAAGTCGGTGGGCGCGCCGCGCTGGATCGTGGCGGCGGTGACATCCAAGTAGTTCATCGCGCCGCGAGGCATAGCATGCTTGCCGAGCGCGAGTTCTTTCA
Source organism: Rubripirellula sp. (assembly GCA_049680385.1). GTDB lineage: Bacteria > Planctomycetota > Planctomycetia > Pirellulales > Pirellulaceae > Rubripirellula. The sequence continues at coordinate 14,920 of JBAUHR010000824.1, forward strand.
TGTGACGATCGGCATGAACCATCAAGTAAGCCATCGACGTGTCGCCAGGCGTGCCAAAAACTTCGACTCGCTGCGTCCCCAGGGCGTCGGCCAACGCGTCGGCCGCTTTACCGATCGGCAGTTTGTCAGCTTGAACGCTTGCCGCGACCGCCGCCGATCGCTGCAGCCCTTCGGTGGTCGGATCGATCGTGCATCCGAACGCGATACCAGAGATCGTCGATGCCAAACACGCTTGCAAGAAATCTAAGCGTAACGTGCCACGCATCGTTTCACGGTCGCGAGGAATCCCGTCGATCGTTTCGATGCCGCCAACGGGTCCGGCGATCACAATGTCATCGTGATCGGCATCGATGAAAACGTATTGCACTTCGGATAGACCGGCCAAGTAATTCATGGGGGTTGAAAGCGGTGTTCCGTTGGCACGGCGCCGGCTGGCCTCGCTGATCAAGCGACGAAGCGAAACACAACGCAGCGATGATGCAGCCTGCCAGTCATCAATCGCATCAGCACGATCGCGCGGCGACAACAGCATCGATTTCAAGTTAGCGGCGCTGTCGGTCGATGCCGTTGTTTCGCAAACTCGGACGGTGCCTTTGGCGTCGACATAAATGCCTTGCGCGTACTCGCTCATCGTGCTTGGGCCGCCCAGCGTGTCCCAAGTATCAGGCACCACGGTCGTTTGAATCAACTCGATCAGCGAATCAAAGTTAGCGAACGATGCACCGCGCGGTGCCAAAATCGGATCCGCCGATTTGATCGCCGAAGTTTCGGATCGTGAGTCTTGGGCAACGACCGACGGCAGGCACATCAAGAACGTTAGACAAAGACCGATAAACAGCGACTTCATGAGAATAACCTTGTCGATATTGATGGAGTTGGCATCACTGTGGTTGATCAGCCCAAACGTCGTCTTGGTATCGTTGTTGAGGCGAGAAGCGAGCTTTGTAGTTCAGATGAGCATTCGCCGACACGTACATACCAAGGTAGACATAACGGCGCCGGGACTGTTTCGCCCACTCAATTTGTTTCAAAATCGCAAACGTTCCTAGACTGAATCGACTGGCATCGGGGTCAAAGTAAGTGTAGACCGCCGAGACGCTGTTTTTCCCGACATCGACCATCGCGACTGCGACCAAATCGTCGCCCAAACAAATGGCAAGCTCGCGGGTGTCGCAACACGAGTCAACTAAGAATGATCGGTACGAATCGTGCGAAATCAGATCGGTGTCAGATCCCAGTTTTCGCTGTTGACGATGCTTGTTGAACAACGCGACGCGGTCATCATCGACCGACGGTAGGTTCCAATGGCACGCTAGTTCGCGCGATCCGCGATTGAGCACGCGCCGCATCGACGATGTCATCGTGAATTTGTCGACTTCGACTCGCGTCGGCTTGCACTCGGTACAGTCCGGACACTGGGTCCGATAGACAAGGTCACCGCTGCGGCGAAAGCCGTTGGCCAACAGTTCGTCGGTAATCGCAGGAGTCGCCGGCCCTAGGGGCAACCGAAGCGGCATCCGAGCGACGGTGTTTTCCAGATAAGGACACGGTTGCAGTTGATCTTGAACGACGACCAATTGGAATGTCGCTGGCGATGTTCGTAGGGGACTTTCGGGATGACTCACCGGCACAGCACCAAGAATGGCTCAAGATCGTGCGAGAAAAAGCCCCGGTTGATCAGTTCTAATCGTACCCGACTTGGCCATCCGAACGCGAGCATTTTTTCGTTCGCGCAAAACGAAAGCGAGTGTGCCGGATAAACCGACACACTCGCTCGATGCGTTTTAGATTAGTAGCGAAGGGCGACTGGTCAGGCTTTCCCCCCCAGTCCTATCAACATCAGTCCCACCACCACTGGCCAGCGGCAAGGTCAGCCGGGCCTGCCGACTGTTTCGCTTGGTCGTTTTCGCCGCTCGAGTCCACTTTGATGTTCTTCTTGGACAATGCGATTCGCGGCTGCATTTGAACTCCGCCACCGAGTGGAGTCATCAAAGTGTTTCCCTTCCAGACTGCGTTGACTGCCGTTTCAACTTGTTCAGGCGAGGTGTACGTTTCGACGGAAACCTTTGATTCGTCCATCAGAACAGCGGCGTCCCATGACGCTTGACCGTAGAAATCTTGTTCTTGAATGTAGGCCGCAGCGATCGCGACATCGATCAGTTGACGAAGCTCGCCGTAGATCCGCACGCGTGATGCGATCAGATTGAAGTGCTTTGTGAAGTCGCTACAAAACGCTTGGCTGGCCGCATTGGCGCGTCCGCCTTTGACTCGTTTGCCGCCGGCGGCGACTCGTTCGTTCGCACCGACCAATTGAACGCCACGTTCTTGGATCTTCATTGCCAAGCCATCTTCGCTGACTGCGACGCCGTCATAGTTGGGTTGAAAATACCAGCGTTCCATCGCGTTGGCCGCAACACTGGCTGGGCTGGCACGATCGACGTAGCTTTGCACACGGACGGGCAATTTTTCGAGTCCGATGCCGATCAACTTCATGCGATAGTCGGCTTCGACCAAAACGCGAGCGAAGTGGGTATCGGTTGGGATGCCTTTGAACGTGACCGTTTGCAGGCCAAGATTGTTCTTCAGCCCGGCTGCCAATCGACCAGCGTCGCTGGGCTGAACTCGTCCGCGAACCGATGCCAGGAAGTTCTGCATCGCTTGCAGGCCTTCGGCGGTCGGATCGATCGAGACGCTGATCACCGATGTGGCTTGGTTGCCCGGAGCATACGCTCGCAGAGCGGTCACCATGTCTTCGAGCAGCACGACCGGACGGCCGGTTTCCATGCCGATCAAGCGGTCCGTTGGATCAGCAAAGAAGCCTTCGGCGGGGCCCGCAATCACGATGTCTTGAGTATCGGGGTAATAGAAGACGTACTGGACAGCGGTTAGACCGGCGAGCGCCTGCATTTCTTCTTCGATGCTTTGGCCGCTGGCAATTCGGTCGGCGATCGCGGCTTCCAAGCGGTTAAGCGAAATCTTCCGCAGCTTGCTGGGGACCATCACGTTGGCGTCGCCGGCGCCAAGTTTGGCCCGCGCTGCGGCCAATCGTTGGGCTGCGACACGAGCGTCAAACTGCTTGACTCGCAGAACGCCTCGCGCGTCCACATCAATCCCTGCGATCGGTTGACCGATCAAGGCAGTGGTTTGACCGTTGCCACCGTTGTTGTTCGCAGTCGCTTGGGACGCGAGCATTGCCATGGTGACCATGGCAATTGGCAAGCAAACGGCTTGGGTGTAGAAGCGATATCGTTTGAAGAGATTCATGGATTATCCTGCCGAGAGGCAGCGAATTAGCCAGTGGAAGCTTTTACCAAAGCAACGGCAAAGCGAGAAATGAGCCTGAGGGAAGTGTAGTTAACCTGCGCGTTCCTCTCAACAAAAAAACGTCCCTTCGCTGCTGCGATAGCAGAAAGCTGTACGATTCAGCACGATCAAGCCGATCTTCCCTACAAGTGGTAGCTGCGCAGAGGCAGATCTGGCTTGCAAAGTGAGCTCGCTGCCCGGTTCGCTTCCCCCCCCGACCGGTCTAACCC
>JBAUHR010000825.1:0-1857 GCA_049680385.1 Rubripirellula sp.
GAGCTGCGTTGCCGATTGACGCTTGGTCGTCCCTCTTGCACTTTCTACCCTCTTGCACTTTCTATGCGAGTTTCCTGCAGCCAAGTCTCGTAATCTACCCCATACTCACGCTCCAGCGAATCCATCAATGTCAATGAATGTTGGGTGGCACCTTTTGTCCCTTTTGTCGGAAACTCGGTACTCACCAGCGGTGATAATAGCTTCGGAAAAAGTGCCAGTGTTTGGTTCGCCCGATGAGGAAAAGATTTGTACAAGCCATATTGAATCGCTCAATCAAAAGATTCGGATGCACCTGCGACGGTTCACGCGATTGACTGCCGCGCACTCGAAAAGCATCGAGCATCACATTGCGATGCAACAGATTTTCTTTTGTTGGTACAACTTCTGCCGCAAACACAGTACAATTGGCACCACACCAGCGATGGCGAGCGGTATCGCCGAAAGAAAGCTGACTTTGGTTGAAATCTTGGGAGCGATGATGTGATCGCCATTATCGACATAGTGCTTGAGATTGCCAGATTTATTGGCGACGCTCTTTTTATGCGAAACCGAAAGAAGTGAGCCTTCAAAGTATGTGGGCAAAAAAATTTCAGGTCCGCGTTAACTCACCAGTGCCGACGACTTTCCATTTGTGACACCTTGCAAGCCGTGCTCCGCGTGCACGGCATTGTTATCCGAAATCCTGCGTTACGCTACGGCACGACCGGCAGTTCGGTCATCGATGCTTTCGTCGCGATAGTCCGAATCGCGTCCATTGTTCGTTCAAGTGGCAAGGTTTCAATCCAGACCTCACGCCAGCCCTTCGAGGGATCGTCGAACGTCATTTGCCGGTACTCGTTGGCTAGTGTGTCGGGCAATCGCCGGTACTCGTAGCAGATGCGGCCGTTTGCGTAGCATTGAACAATGCAAGTAACACCACCGTCTGCACGGGGGGATGCTCCCTGTCACATTCCAATGTGACTTACCTTTTTTGTATTCAACACGAACAAGCCGAAGGTTCTCAAGAAAGCCGATGAACGCGTGGATTAGATCAAGTCTTTCGGGATGTTCAGCACAATCGGTTCTTGATTCAGCGAGGTAATCGTTTCGCGACAGTCCGAAGTTCGTGGTAAACCCAGATCGAGACAACGACATACGCGGATGGTCAGGGTGCAATCCAATCGTAGCGGCACCCTGAGCTATCGTCCGAATCAGATAGTCGTAATACATCTGCGCCGATGGCAAGGCGACATCGGAGACCGATTCAGTCGAGATCAATGAACGGAGTATTTCGGCGATTTGCGCCCAAAACACCACAGCAACTTCGGGGCCGTGCGTTTCGAGATGGGGGAACTCTTTCGGCGGACCCGGTAACAGATGGATCAAACGAATTTCCTTGTCGCGTGCTTTCGTCCGCGCCGCTTCGAGATAGCGTTTTACCTGCCCATCGGTGATCGAGGAGAACCGTGTCTTGTTTTCGATCATGAAGAATTGCCGTTCGCCAAGAACTCCAACGTCAACTGTGTTTGATGCATCGAGACTAAGTTCGGCGCGAACTTGCAGAACATCGTCGAATTGCCATCCGGGAAACGCCAACTCAAGTAGCGTATCAAAGAACGAGCGACCGAGTCCGTGATTGCCGTGCGGATCTACGAGCCACGTCAAAGCGCGAGAGTGGTACTTCTCTTCATCGTGCGTCGAGAGAAGAACGTCGATGATGTTTGTCATGGTGCGTCACGTCAATCGGATATCAATTAGTATCACCGCAGCCGTCGGTGGTGACTGTCCATTGGGAACCGCGCGGTCGACGGCTTCGGTGCATACGGTTGGCTACGATGGGCGTATTGTGCGGTCGGCAGCGACGTGCTGGCCGCTGTG
>JBAUHR010000826.1:0-1727 GCA_049680385.1 Rubripirellula sp.
CGCCTGAGAAGATGTATCGGTTATTCCGAATGTGACGGTCAGTTAAAGTTTGTCGATGAAGCAAACTGACGGGGGAATTGCCGCGAAAAACACCAGCAATGGCCAGTGGCTTTGCAAGCAAATCGGCGTGCGCGCGAAAAAAATGGCTCGGACGCAAATGCGACCGAGCCACTGACGCTGTGACGGAAGCGTTTCAGAGCGATTAAAAACGCATAATCAAGTCAAGCGTGACGCGATCATCGATCACATCTTTAAATTCTGTGAGCGGGAATTCGTAAGCCACACCGGCTTCCAAGTTGCGACGTGGCTTCAGTTTGAAACCGACGTTCTGAGTGACCAGATCGTTGCCATCAACATTGTTTACAGGCAGGTTGAACAAGTCTTGTCCGGCTACGCCCAATGGCAATCCTGTGTCAGCATCGTCGGTCCAGTGCCACCAAGCGTTTTCAGTGAAGACATACAAGTTGTCGGTCATACGAAAGTCCAAGTGATTGGACCAGTGAACCGACGAACTTTGCACTTCATCATCGACGGGAAAGCGATAACCGACGGCGGTCAGCCAGTGAGCATTTCCGTCTAGCAGTCGTTGGCCGGCCGTGCCGAAGACGTGAAACTCGCCGTCACCCAGACCTTGCAACGCTTTTTCTTCGCCCAACGGAATCTCGTAGGTGAAACCGGCCGAAGCGAGCGTGCCGGTTTTGTCGTCGCGAATCAGGTTGTATTTCAAACCCGCCGAAACATCGGCCCAGCCGCTGTCCAACAAACCATCCAATGCGCCTTCGGTGTTGTCAACAATGTATCCGTCTTTGACCGCAATCAGACTCAATCGTTCGCTCAGCGCGATACGAAATTGCAGTGCAAACAACTGAATGGAACCGCCCGCAGGTACGCCAGCACCGATGGTGTTGGGCACTTGATGGGTAACGAAGATGGGGCGCAGCTCCGTGACGGTCCGAGGATCTTCGAAGAACACGAAGTTAATCATGGGGCTGATGAAGTCGTCGAAACACGGATCACTTGGTTTGATCCAACCACACGAATTCAACTTGTGCGCGATGCTGTCCAGGCAAGCCGAATCGCAACCGGAATCGCATCCCACATCACACCCGCCACTCGCACAACCGGTAGCTGCACAACCCAGATCGGTGCAACCCGAACTTGTGCAACCCTGCCCGTTGGCAGGGGCGATTGCTGATCCCAAAATCAGCGTCATTGCTGCTGATTGCAGCAGCCATTTGATTGAACGTTTCACCGTCTTGATCCTCCATGAATGAGTACGCTGGTTACCGCCGCGACTTGTCAGCCATCATGGCAAACCACATTTCGCAACTGCGTTCATGAGCATCGATCGAACGAAAGCCCGCTTCGGTCAGAACCTGCGAATCCAAAAAGCCAGTTCCCGCCTGATCCGAAAACTTTATCAGCAAGGGCGATTCCCATTGCGGATAGCGTGCGACTGTGGCACGCATTGATATCTTCCTGGCAATTGACTGTCACGCTCCGTCACATTCGGCGATGCAGCGGAAACCATCGAGTTGCGATTGTCAAACACGCACACCCGCAAAAAACAGCAAATCGCGTCAGCCACCGGCCTACGATGCTCTCAGTCGTCAAAGCTTATTGCAAGCTATTTCGATTTCGTCGCATCCAGATACGCAGCCAAGACCGCGGTCATGCGTGGCGCTGCAACCGGGCTTTGTCGAAACAACGGCTGCATCGATTGAAAC
>JBAUHR010000827.1:0-4821 GCA_049680385.1 Rubripirellula sp.
CGTCGTCATCGATCAGAAAATCCACGTCGGGAACGATGCTGGTTCCGACGCCGCCACCGTCAAAGGCGGACGTCAGCGTGCCATCGAGATCCATGACGGCTTTGATCCATTCGGACGGTTGGCCTTCATTGTGATCGCGTCCAGGTATCGTCGACGAAAAGTCCGACACTGCGTGCGCGAGGTTGTTGACGGTGCCATCGTCTTCAAACGAGGTGCTTTGGAAGGCGTGGTACATCGTCGGTCCGAACGAACTGCCTTCGACTTGGAAGGCGTAGGCATTGGCGCCACCAAAACCGGCGAAATGGGTATCGGTGTACAGTCCCGCGCCGTCATACAATCGCGGCCCACCGACTTCTGCGGTTGGGTCGGCATTGCCTTTGCTGTGCCCGACAAACAGACTGCCGCGATAGGTGTTTTCGGAAACCGCCCACGGACCGTTGTAACTGTCGGCGACGGCCAATCCGTCCAACTGAATTTGCTCGCCATCGCCTCGGTGATAGAACGCTGCATCGGCGGCTTTGTAGTTCGTGAAGCCCTGAATGACGTTGGTTGTTTTAACGCCTTCTTTCACGCCGCCGATGCGAGGTGAATAGACGTTGGAAAGCTGGATGGAACCCAAGTTGGGGTTGGACAGAAAGGTGGCGTCTTCGATGTCGCTGCCGCGGTCGAAGTTCAGACCAACCGCAGTGGTGTGCGACGTGTTGTAATCAAAGCCACCAAACTCGCCGTAAATCGGTGTCAGGCCGGCGTAGATCGCTTTCTCGCTGGATGCACCCAGTGGGACTCGCGGCAATGCGTACCAAAACCCAGTTCCAGCGGCGACACCCTCTTCCGGGTCCGCATAGGGATCGGTTCGTTGGTCACCCATGCCGGCGACAATGTTTCCGACGAACTTGTTGTCAGGATGTGTGATCCAGAAAGCGGCCGAGCTACTGAAACGCGAACCGGTTTCCAACACGCTGTCGTGCGTATCGACGATGAACGGATCTTTCTTGCCGGGGTTCGCGGCGCTGTCGTTGTTACCACCGACGGTGTGAATGCCGATTGCGAGATTGGCAACCAATTTGTTGCCGGTTTCAACCGCGTCTTCAAAAAAGAATCCGTGACCGTGAACGTCATGCAGCACCACGCCTTCGATCGTCAAGTCTGACGTGCCGTGGATCGTGACGCCGCGATTATTGGAATTGGTGACCGACGTGTTCTTCAAAAAATCGTTCGGTCGGCTGTCGCCCAAGTGCCAGTGGATCGGGTAACGACCCTTCTGGCTCGATTGGCCCAAACCGTCCAACTGCACGCCGTCGATTTTGATCGGGCCGGAAGTCGGCATGATCATGATGTGTCCGCCGATGCCGTTGGCGACTTGCAGTGGCGGTGCGTTGGCAGCCTCGGCGTCGCTTAGACCAGCGGCTCGCACGCGAGGCTCGGTCATGATCTTGGCTCGGTCGCCGAATTGAGCGTCGGTGTCTTGGGAAGGCAAGCCGTGGATCTTGATGTTTCGGCTCAGCAACGCGACTTCGGCACGCATGTCGAACGACCGCGGTTGGTTGGTGTTCGCGCCGTAGGTTTCGATCTCGCCATAGTGCCGATGATTCAGCGATACATCGAGCACCAATGTGCTGGTACCGGCATCCGGCCCCGGCAAGATGTCGGTGATCGTGCGAACTTCTTGTTCGGTGTAGTCATACGACGAACTGGCGATCACGATCTTGTCACCGATTTCCCAGTTCAATTCGCCGTCATCAGCGGCGGATGTCACAAAACCATTTGAGTCGGATGCGCCTTCGCTGAAGTTTCGCTCGATGATGTTGGCGACGACGATTCGATCGCTGGTGGGTGAGTCGGGTGTGACGGTTGCCGCCAACTTGGTGAAGCTGATCTTATCGTCGCCAAAGAACTCGACCCGCCCCATCCCGCCGGTCATCAAGAAACCGTCGTTCCGTTCGATGGTCATCGTGTCCGGGTTCATGCCCATCATGTTGGTTTGGACGACCTTATCGGTGTCGATATCGGTCCCCGTCAATTGCAACGAGAACGTGCCGGTGTCGTAGCGGTCGATCTCGGTACCCACTTGGAACAGCCCGCCACTGTTGATGTGAACCCACTGTGAAGTTAACGTCTTGTCCGCTTCGCTAGATACTTGGTCCTCTTCAGGGACGACCAAATTTCCGTGTACCGTCAGCGTTTCTGCTGCGTGGTCGGCCCCATCAAGTTGCACGGTCACGCCATGGCTGATCAGGACCGGCGTGTTCTCGTCTGGCACACTGCCGCTGTCCCAAGTCGCAGGGTTTGACCAGTTACCATCCATGATCGCCGCGGCCATCAGCGCTCGCTTTTCGAGCGTCTCCATTCGCAGCCGTGATGTTTTTCGACGTGAGCCGGCCCGGTGTGGGCGGTGTGCTTGACGTTGGGTGAGCGACTGCAACGCTTGACGAAAGATAGTCATGGAAAGCCTGGCACAAGAAGAGGAGAAGAGTAGAGTTTTTGATCTGTTCTCTTCCGCGTCTTCTTTGTGGATTGACCTTCACGTTGGATGCAACTTTTTGAAAGAAAAAAGCCAGGCGGATGAGCCTGGCTTTGCAATTCGTGTGAGCCGTAGGCGCTAGCCTCGGGTATTTCAGATTGGTTACGGACGTCTTCGGAACCCGCGGCTAGCGCCGTCGGCTCAGCCTTCACCATCCCAGGCAACGAATCCTCAAGCGAGGGACTCATTGCCTCGTCCACCACCAGTCAGTCGCGTGGCCGGAAGGAACCTTCAAACGGCGACAATTCTGATTGGATCGGGGCGAGAATGTTCCAGCCGCCTTCGATCGCGTTTTGATCGTTCCATTGACCCTCGATCACATCAATCTCGTTCGCCAGAACCACGTAAGTGTTGCGAGCGTCCAACAGCCACGTTTCGGATTTATCGGCATCTGCCTTGGGCTGGAGAATCCGACATGCGATGCGGTGCGAAGCGTTCCGATCGAGTTCTCGATTGCTCGTTACTTTCAGCGTCATCGTTTCGCCGGGTGCCAATTTGCGGAGATCGGTGTCGACGGGGATCAAGTCTTTCACCTCGGAAGAAGTCCCATCGAGGATCGCGAGTTGCAAGTTCCAATTTTGATAGAACGGAGCGATCCCGGCGTTTGCGAGCGTCAGTTCGATATGCAACTGACCATCGTCTGCGAAGACGTGACGAACTTGTTCGGCTTGCAATTTGTAGCCCAGACTCCGGTGCATGTCCATGAACCGCGAGTCAGGCGTCCAATCCGAAAGTTGCTCCTTGATGTGCTTCGGTTCGGGCATCAGCAAGGTCGAGTAGTGTCCCTGGTCAATGAACTTTTGACCTTCGTCGGTTTGAAAGAACAGCTGCCAAAACGGTTTTTCCACATTGGGCGGCCATTCGCCAGTGACGGGACCATTCTTCCAAAGAGATTGGGCCTCGATCTGTTGACCAAATTCGTAGCCGTGATCCGTTGGCGTTGCACTACCGTTGGTGTAACCGACGCGATACTGCGGCTTCACACTCGCCTCATTGGGGTAGCGAATCTGAGTGAAAGCGTGCTCGGGCAGATGATCCAGGTACGCCTTCAGGATGGTCTGTTTCGTGCGTCGGTTGGGACTCCAATCCTCCCGCGGGAACGTGTGCCATTCCGACCAAAAGCCGAGCAAACCGGCTTGCAGAATGAACACACGCGGGTCGTCTTTGAAATAGCCCGTCAACGCTTCGATCGCTTCGGTCGCCTCGGCCACGTATTGCGGATCATTGTATTTCGTGGCTCGCATCGCCCGGCTGCTCGGATCGTTTTCATCCGCGTGCCCGCGATGCTCGCCGACTTTTTTCAATAGCCAATCCGGTCCGACGTAATTCTCGTCGAGCGGTTCGCGGTAATCCCAGTCAACGACAAACTGCAGAATCAAATGACGGCCGCGGGTGCCTTCTCTATCAAGCACTTCCTCGACGTACTCCCAATCGAACCGGTCGTCTTTCGGTTCGAGCCGGCCCCACTCGATGTATTGAAATCCAACGGTTGCGTAGTCATCATTCGGACGCCACCAACCCGAACCAAAACCTTTCAGCGGATTCTTGTCGGCACCTGCGTTCTTGGGAGGAAGAACGACCGAAACGCAACAAAGCGGCACTCGCAACCTCCACCGTTGTTATTGCTTCGCTATTGATTGGCTGTCTCGGCGTCGCCTACCAAACGATCCGAGCTTCACGAGCCGAATCGAAGGCGAACGTTGCCGCGTTGGAATTCATCATTGAAGATGTTTTGGGTTCCAATGGATCGCAGACTTCCACTGGATACAGCCCCGACCCGAACTTGAAGCTGTTGATTCTGCTAAAAAACGCGAGCAATGAAGTTGATGAAAAGTTCGCCGACGAACCCGAATTGAAGGCGAGAATGAAGTCGACTCTGGCGAATCTTTTTAATAGCGTCGGCAAATATGATGATGCGAGAAGACTCTACAATGATTATCTCGCCTACCTAGAAGCGAACAATGGGCCCAACGATCCGGATACCATCGAGGTGATGCGCGAGTTGGTGCGACTGAACATCGAAGAATCGCGATTCGGTGATGCCGAAGAACTGGGCACCAAAGCTCTGCAAAACAGCCGAACCTACCTCGGGACCGAGCACTCGATCACGCTCTTGCTGTTGAGTGACTTGGCGATGTTGCATCACAAAATGGGCGACACTTCCCGTGCAGTCGAAGCGTATGAACAGGTAATCGAGACTCGGCAACGAACGCTTGGCGAATCACACCCCACCACGCTAACGACGGTCAGTGATTTGGCAACGGTCTTGGATTCCGAAGGCCGCTACGAAGAATCGCAAG
>JBAUHR010000828.1:0-25324 GCA_049680385.1 Rubripirellula sp.
GTCGATGTACGGCAGTTGCTGAGCCATGTCCTCGGGCATCGAATCTCGCTGGGCCTTGTAGGCTTCGTAGTCGATGTGCCGCTGAGTCGGTTCGGAGGTGTCGAACGCGACCGCAATGTGTGTCGGTTCTTCGCGGGCAATGATGTCCATTACCGTGTTGGCCATGCCAAAGACGCCTGACGTACACAGACCCGCCGAGGTCATCCGTGGACTGCGAACCAGTGCGAAGTGGGCGCGATAAAACAGTGCCATCCCGTCCAACAGGAACAGCTTCTTCGAGGCAGGAAACAGTTCTTGATGTTGGTCCGACATAGCTGCTTGTTCGTTGAAAGGTCGCCGCGATTCGCTCGGAAACCCAGGGGAATTCCTGGGGACATTACATTGGCCAAGGTCAAACGTTAGCCGCCGGTCAAGCGATGCTTGCCATCTGCTTGACGGTCAGTTCGGCGATTCCCTTTTTCGACAGTCGCAGCAGTTCGGCCAATTCCGCGTCGTCGAACGTGGCTTCTTCGCCGGTGCCTTGAATTTCGACGAATCGACCTTTGCCGGTCATGACAACATTCATGTCAACATCCGCAGCAACATCCAAGACATAGTCGAGGTCAAGTTTGACTTCGCCGTCGATCAAGCCGACGCTGATCGCGGCGACCGAATCGGTGATCGGCCCGTTGCCAACGGTTGAACCGGGGACCGCAATTGCGATTGCTTTGGCAAGTGCGATGAAGCCGCCTGTGATTGATGCGGTGCGTGTGCCACCGTCGGCTTGCAACACATCGCAGTCGACGGTGATCATATTTTCGCCGAGTGCTTTCATGTCGACGACCGACCGCAGGCTGCGTCCGATCAGCCGTTGGATTTCGGTGGTCCGTCCGTCGACTTTGCCGTCACGGTCGCGCCGCTTACGAGGACTCGTGCTGCCCGGCAACATGTTGTACTCGGCCGTCACCCAGCCTTTGCCCTTGCCTTCCAACCATGGTGGAACCCTGGCTTCGATCGACGCAGTACACAGCACGATCGTACGACCGCAGCGATACAGAACACTCGCGGGATTCGAATCGAGGTAGCCGGTTTGGATTTCAATGTCGCGCAGTTGGTCAGCAGGACGCATAAGTTGCTTTGGTGGTCGGGATCGAATGGGAGTGATCAGGCACTTGTTTTTCGCACATCACGTCAAGAGACGTTTTTGTCGATCCAGGGTCGGTTGAGTAGCCACACCATCAAGCCTTTCTGCGCGTGCATGCGGTTGCCTGCTTGGCGGATCACATCGCTTTGGCTGCTGTCGATCACTTCGTCAGTGATCTCTTGGCCCCGGATCGCTGGTAAGCAGTGCAGGACTCGGGCGTGGGATGGTGCTTTGGCCATCAACTTGTCGCCGACCTGATAACTTGCAAACGCTCGTTTCCGCGCCGCATCTTCGGATTCTTGCCCCATGCTGGTCCAAACGTCGGTGTAGATCGCGTCGGCATCGGTTACCGCAGACATGGGATCGTTGACCGTATCAATTTTGGCTTTGGGATACGCTTTGGTGACTCGGGCCAGCCAATCGGAATCCATTTCGTATCCTTCGGGGCATGCGAGTGTGAATCGCATGTCCAGCATCGCGCAAATCAAAGCAAGCGATTGCGCAACATTGTTACCGTCGCCGACGAACGTCAAGTGCTTGCCTTCGAGTGAACCGAGCGACTCGTGGACCGTCATCACATCGGCGAGCGCTTGGCAGGGGTGGCAAAGGTCGGTCAGCCCGTTGATGACGGGCACCGCATTGAAGCCAGCCATCTGTTCGACACGGTCATGCGACTTGGCGCGGCAAACGACCAAGTCAACGAATTCGCCGAGCACATGAGTAAAATCGCTTGGTGATTCTCGCTTGCCCCAACCCACGTCGTCACCTAGGAATAAGCTTGCGCCGCCAAGTTGGGCCATGCCCGTTTCAAAGCTAACACGAGTCCGCAGGCTTGGTTTTTCGAACAGCAACGCAACCATGTGCTGTGCCAAGATCGGCGGACGGTCACCGGCGACAAGGCGAGCCTTCAGATCCAACGACACCTGTAAGATGCGCTTCAGGTCATCGGGCGAAATTTCAAAAAGAGTTAGTAGGTGTTGCATGGTATTTCCTGCATTCCAATTTCATTTTGGATGGGGCTTGTGTTTGTCCCGGCCGCCACGGGGATGATTTTACAAAATCGCTTAAGCCGACATTTCGGCTGTCGCCGTTTCGATGTCTCGCATCGTTTCGCCAAGCCGGTCGATGAATATCGATTGATCGTCAGGGCTTAGTTTCAACGGTAGTTGCACACGAACACCGAGGTCGCCGGCTGCTTCGATCCGGAGACCTCGTTTGGCCGCTGCACGGACCAAAGTTGCCGATTCGATGTCCGTTTCAATGCCGATCGTCAATCCGGTTGCGTGGACGTCCCGCACGAACTCGAACATCGAGATTGTTTCGGCAATTTTCATGGCAAGCTCTTTCGCCGACTCGGCTGATTTTTCAGGCCAATCATTTTCGAACATCGACTCAATCGTTTGCATCGCAACGGCGGCAAGCATTGGATGGTTGTCGTTGTCTGATGCTGTGTCACCGACACGGCTGTTGGCGATCACCAAGCCGCCGGGCATGCCTGCGAACAGGCCAGCAGAGACAGCGACGAGATCGGCTTTTGAATTTGAAATCGATGAAAGCGTAAACGCGGTTCCCGATGCGCCGAACATCAAACGAGTCTCGTCAACGGCCAGCAGCAAATCGTGCTGATCGCAAAGCTGGCGTAGTCCATCAATGAAATCAGAATCCATGGCCATTGCGGCGCTGGCAAAGTCAATTGGGCAAATCAAGATGCATCCGGTTTGGTCATCGATCATCGACTTGACCGCATCTAGATCGCCCATCGGTGCGTGAGCAAATCCGGCCATCATGGGGCCAAGCCCATCATGCAGTTCGGGGCGTCCGCTAGCCGTACGGCACATCGCGGTGCGGCCGTGGTCGCTGCCGACCATGGCGATCGTCCGATAGCGGGTGCCGTTACTTCGTGCGCGAGCGAGTATCAGCATTCGCTCGATCGCTGCGTCGGCCGATGGAAGCAAAGTGACCGATTGGGCGCGAATTCCGTCGCCACCAAGGAATTCGGCGAACGCATCGGAAAGTGAGGATTCGGCGTTCTTCACCAAATCGCGGTCCAGGCACGATGCATCCCCCAGATAGTTCTGGGATGCTGACATGATCGCATCGGCAACCGATGCGAAGCCGAATCCAAATACCGATGAACGGCCCGCCAGTCCATCGATGATTTCGAATCCTGATTGATCGCCGCGACGGATCCCACGTGGTGCGCCGGTGAATCGATTGCGTGCGGGCGGACCTGCTGTGGGGGCCGCTTCGGTGATCAATGTGTGATCCAGCGGTGACGGATCCGTTTCAGATTCGTTGTCCGTTTCCTCGGATTCCTGTTCGTCACTCCAGTCTGCGTCTTCCAACTCCGGTGCGAACTCTTGTTCGTCAGCCGAGTCGTCGTGGTCGTTTTGTTCGCTCATCGAATGATGACCTCGAGATGAAAGTTGGTGGTGACAGACAAATCGTAATCGCTACTGGTGGATCTCAGTCCCTACACCGCTGGTCGTGAAGATCTCGAGCAACAGCGAGTGGCGCAGGGAGCCGTCGACGATATGGACTTTGCGCACGCCGCGGCCCAGGGTTTCCAAGCAAGCTTCGACTTTCGGAATCATCCCACCGACGATCACACCATCGGCAATCAATTGCCTCGCTTCATCGGACGATAACGAATGCAGAATCGTCTTGGCATCGTCCTTGTCGGTTCGTACGCCATTGACGTCGGACAGAAACACCAGTTTTTCAGCACCAAGCGCCTGTGCCACGGCCATTGCCGCGGTGTCGGCGTTCACATTGTACCGTTGGCCGTCTTCGCCTTTGCACATCGACGGGATGACGGGGACTTGATCGGTATACGAGAGTCCCTCGATCACACTGCGATCGACGCGTGTAACGTGTCCGACAAAGCCCAGGTCTTCGTCATTCTCGGTTGGCAGCTTTTCACCGAAAAGCACGTTGGTCGTATCAAAGGAAAGGTTCATCGCTCGGCCGCCAAGGCGTTCGATCTCTTGTGTCAGTGCCACATTCAAATCGCCAGCCAGTACCCTTGCGACAATGTCCAGTGTGGGCTCGTCGGTATAGCGACGGCCACGGATGAAGTTTGGCTGGATACCCGATTCAGCCAACGCGCGATTGATTGCCTTGCCACCGCCGTGGACGATGACGGGTTTCATGCCCACCGATTCCATGAAGATGACATCCAATAGGATATGCATCAGCGCATTGTCGTCGTCTAGCAAGCTGCCGCCTAACTTGATCACAACCGTTTTGCCGCGGAATCGACGTATCCATCCCATGGCTTCGATCAAAGTGTTGGCTTTGCCGATTGCTTCTTCCACGCTGAGTTCTTTGCGTGCGGTTGTAGGCGGTGTGTGATTCAAAGACTTGCGATTCAAAAAAATAGGAATGGACGGCGATCGTCGAGCCAAAACGCTAGTTTTTTAGCAGGGGTGTTCGGGACCGGAAAAACCGATCAATTTAAGGTCGCCCGCTAAGAGGGTCAATTGAGGACACCCCGTCGATGCTCAAACAATCGTTAGATATGCCATGAATGAACCGATCAAGTTAACTGTTGTTGGTGGCGGCCAAATGGGCCGTGCTCTGATTTGTGGGATGTTGGCGGCTAAGACGGTAACCCCGGAAAGCCTGCGTTTGGTCAATTCCAGTGTTACAAGCGGTCAGTGGTGGAGCCAGAATCACCCCGAGGTCGTCATTTCTGACTTGGAAGCTGCGGTCCAGGCAACCGATGTCGTGCTATTGGCCGTAAAACCCCACGCCATTGCCGGTGTTGCCCAGCAACCCAAGCCTGGTTCTTGGGACGGGAAGCTGGTCCTATCGGTCGCCGCTGGGGTCGGGCTTGAATCCCTTTGCCAAGGAATCAATCACCGGCGAGTCGTGCGAGCCATGCCGAACACGCCGTCGCTGGTCGGCGCCGGAGCCAGCGGTTTTTGCTGTGCCGAGGACGTGACCGAGGAAGATCGGGCCACTGTCGAGCGGCTGCTGGGGGCCGTTGGGATCGCGATACAGGTAACCGAGCCGCAAATGGATGGGGTCACAGGGGTTAGCGGATCGGGGCCAGCCTACGTTTGCTTGATGGTCGAAGCACTTGCCGATGGTGGCGTTTTAGCCGGATTGCCCAGACCAATCGCTATGCAACTAGCCACTCAAACGGTCTTTGGGGCCGCCAAAATGATTGCCGAAACAGGGCGGCATCCGGGCGAGTTGAAGGATTCGGTTGCAAGCCCCGGGGGAACAACCATTGCCGCCCTGGCGTCTCTGGAACACAATGGGTTTCGCGGTGCTGTGATCGACGCCGTCGAAGCGTCGGCTCGGCGTAGCCGCGAGCTGGGCAGTTCAAAGTAGCGAAAACGATTCTCTTACAACGAAAACCAACATGGATTCACCGCTGGTCCGAATTGACGACAAGCAAGTGCCGCTTTACCGGATTGTGTGGGTCGCAGACGTGCCCCATTTTTGCGGCGAAGCTGACTGCCAGCACGAAGGCGACTATGAAGTTCGTTTGGACGTCGACGATTCGCTTTGGACAGGCGCGACCGAACGCGACGCAGTTGTCGAAGCCCTGACCCAGTGGTGCAGCGATCCTCGCGGCGAAGAAGGCGACTGGTTGTAGGCGACCTCGCGCCATCGCATCTGGCCGATGGCGATTCAATAGCGTCGATTGGTTCGTGATTGCCAATTATCCGTGCACGTCGATTGCTTCGTCGGCGACCAGTGTTGGGATGCCACCGCGGATGGGGTACAGCCGGTTCCCCTGCTGGTCGACAAGGCCGCCTTCAATCAGCGACGAAATCTTCTGGTCATGACGGTCTCTTTTTTCGCCCGCTGCGATTGCTTGGTTGACGCTTTCGACCAACGAATCACTGGCTAAATGCAGCGGAGTGCCGTCGATTGGGCATCGTAGTCGGCAAATCAATTTCGGGTCTACCATCATTTTTTCTCAGTTTGGTGATCAATAAGGGCCGAAAATCCAATGCAAGGCGTCAGCCGGTTGGCCGCTGTACTCGGCGAAGGATTGCCATGAAACTTCGGATCTCATCTCAGCTTGTCTCGCGTGGATTTACGTTCACGGTCGCGGCAATCGCTTCAACTCTTGTCGCGTCCAGCGTCTCGGCGCAAGCTCCGGAGACCGCGAAGGCGGCGTCCCCTGGGGCTGGCTACTATACCGATCCTGCGACGGGGATCGTGTACCGCCAGGTTGCGCAAACGATTGAGCGACCGGTCTACGAGACCAAAATGCAGTCGCGTGACCAAACTGTCTACACCCCTCAAACCGTCCACGAGACGCGGCCCGAAACACGGACGGTTTATACGCCGATCACCGAGAGCACTTGGCAGCCCCGCGTGACGGGCCGGTGGAACCCATTTCAACAGCCCACGGTCGAGTACCAGCAGGTTCCACAGACCCGCTGGGAGGCTCGTAACGAAGTCGTCCAGCGCACGCAAAGCCGCACCCAGTGGATCGCCGAGAAACGTAAGGTTGACGTTCCGCAGCAGGTCGTGCGGATGGAACGCCAGCAAAAGATCGCTTACGAACCGGTTGGCCGAGTCGCGACGCCTGCGGCGAATCCGACGGGCGTCAGCGCCGCGGTCGCTGCAAGACTGCGTCCGCTCGATGCCAACACGCAGGTTCAGCCAATGGCAAACGGTTTTGCAAGTTCCTCGTACACGCCATCCAGGATTTCCGCCACTTCGGTTGGTCGGATGACGAGCGATCCGCCGCGCCGAAATGCCGGGCAAAGTGGCATGGTGGCCAAAGACTTAATGCCGGCTCATTCGACTGTACGTGGCCAAGCGTTGCCGCCGAGCGGGACCGGTGGCGTTGGGATCGCAAACCTGCCGGCACTGCCGCTGTTTCGGTAGCGGTTCTTGAGCGGCTCTCGCTGGATCTGATTGCGACTTCGGCAAGGCCGGATTCATGCAGGGCGTGACGGCTTTCCATCCAACCGCGTAAGCCTTGGATTTGCATTGCTAGTATGCATTGCTGACCCAAGACCGAGGCGCGACCGAGTGCACCGATTGATCTAAAATGTACTCGCCTGGGCTTCGTGCTCGTGTTGAAGACTCGCGTCTTGTCTTCGCCCGCGCAGCAACAATGCTTTGCCGATCGTTGACCAGCAAGGCATTGTTGAATATCAAATCAGAATCTGATTGAACGAACGAACTACTTGAGTTCGACCGAACCACCAGCTTCTTCGATTTCGGCCTTGATCTTGTCGGCGTCTTCTTTCGAAACGCCTTCCTTGAGCTTGGCAGGAACGCCTTCGACCATCTTCTTGGCTTCCATTAGCGAAGCGCCGGTCAGGTTCTTGACAACCTTGACGACGTTCAGCTTCTTGTCGCCAAATCCGGTCAGGACGACGTCGAATTCGGTTTGTTCAGCTGCAGCGGCGGCACCTTCGCCATCGCCAGCGACCATCATCACGCCACCACCGCCCGAAGCCGGTTCGATGCCATAAGCATCCTTTAGGTAGTCGCTAAGCTCTTTGGCTTGCTTCAGGGTCAATTCGGCGATCTTGTCGCCCATGGTCTTGGTTTCGGCGCTGTACTCGACGACGGCGGTTTCTTCTGACATCTCTAAATACCTCAAAAACAGTTGGTGGTTTGGTAAAGGACGGAAGCTGTGCTTGGTGACAAAAAACTATTCGTCGCCTTCGCTCTTCTTCTTAATCTGGCTGTTAAGTTTCTTGCCCGGGCCGAGCATTGCACCGGAGAGTTGTGATCCTGGGCCAAGAATTTGACCAACCAGCATCGAGATCTGCTCTTGGCGACTTGGCCATTTGCTGACGGCTTTAAGGCCATCAGCGTCAAGCTTCTCGCCATCCATTACGCCGCCGTCGGCGACGAACTTGCTGTACTTCTCTTTGTCCTTGTCGAGTTTGACAAGTTCTTTGACAAGCGAGACGAAATCGGTCGATCCCCAGCAAACACCGACTTGGCCAGTCGCGCCTTCGAAGGCGTTTGCGAGTCCCGTACCTTCGCTCGCCCGACGGGCAAGCGAGTTTTTGACAACCAACATGTGGATGTCCTTCTGTTCCAACTCGCCGCGAAGCTCGTTGGTTGTGTTGGCGTCCATCCCCACACAGCTTACGAGCACAGCATCTTCGACTCCATCGAGTCGACGCTTGATGTCGCGTGTCACGAGTTCTTTGACGTATTTACTCATCGATTGGGTTCACTTCGCAGGATCGTATTCGGTCTAAATTGTCAGCAGGCCAAAGCCAGTGACCGCAGTATTTCGATCTATGATCGATCGATCGCAGGATTAATTGGTCACTCGGACGCTAGGGCTCATCGTTGCACAGATGGCAACGCCTCGAACGTAAGTCCCTTTGACCGATTGTGGCTTCAGGCCTTCGATGAAGTTGGTGAAGGCTTTGATGTTTTCAACAAGCTTCGGCGATTCGAAACTCATCTTTCCGACCATCGCGTGAACGTTTCCGCCCTTGTCGTTTCGGAATTCAACTTTACCAGCCTTGTACTCACCGACAACTTTGCCAACGTCTGGCGTTACCGTTCCGGCTCGCGGGCTGGGCATCAAACCTCGAGGGCCCAAGACTCGTCCGAGTGGTCCGACCAAACCCATCATGTCGGGTGCAGCGATACAGACGTCGAAGTCAGTCCAGCCATCTTTGATTTTCTTTGCCAGATCATCTTGGCCGACTTCGTCCGCACCCGCGTCAACTGCGGCTTGGGCGGCGTCACCCTTCGCGAAGACGACGACTCGCTGAGTCTTGCCGATGCCGTTGGGAAGAACCAACGATCCGCGAATGATTTGGTCTGCTTGGTTCGGGTCGACGCCCAAACGCATGTGAACTTCGACCGTTTGATCAAACTTGGTCGAATCGTATTTCTTTAACGCTTCAACCGCATCATTGAGCGGAAGTGCGTTCTTTGGTTGCTTTTCAAGCGAAGCGCGATAGCGCTTTGATTTCTTACCCATATGGTCACGACTTTCGTTGGTCGGGTGGTTTGGCGAAGTCACCTGGCCCACCGGAAACTGATACGCGGGTTGCGTTCAGCAAAACACTGCCGGCGACGGCAACTTCTCCCACTTCAGACAAGCTTTCGCTTGCGAAGACGAGAATTTGGCGAACTGGAGTCGAATCGTCAACGCCAATCAACACAATCGGCACGAGATTTTCACAGAATGTTGAAAAATTGGCTCTGAAGATCAAAAGCGGACGTGGCGGCGTCCGTGACCGCGTTGATTTGGGTGGTCCGAAGCGGGATATCGAGCGGCCGACTGGATTCAAGTTCAAGTCGCGCCGGCACTCAACACTCGCAGTCCTTCGAGCACGATTTGGAAGCGGCGTTCTGTTCGGTCGACCTCCTGGGTTTGGATTCGGTCACGAGTCCGTTTGGCCTGCAGGTCTTTTGGCGAAATTGTTACCCGGCCAGAAGAAATGTCCGCTTCTTCGCGGACCAATTGCTGGGCTCGCTGGCCCGCGGCGGCAGAAAACCGCGAGTGCATCGCCTCGATCGACTGGTAAGCCTTGTCGTATTTTTCAAGTCGGAATTCGCGGTCGCGGACGTGCCCGATCTGGTCAGCGCCGCTGAACAGTCCGCTGCGCTGTGCTGCGGTCATCAACTGACTAAACGCAGCCATATCGAGGATGTGTTGTTGGGCGTGCTCGCTGTCGTAATCGGATTCGCCGGATCGAAAGGTTCCGGTTTGGCCGAGTGAGTCGTCGTCGATCGATAGCGTCTTGGTCAACAGCACCATCTTTCGACGTTTGCCCAAACCAATGAAATCCGATCGCGAAAACGGCTTGAAGGATTGCTTGTCCACCAAACTGGACAATGACACCGTCGTGTCGGTGGCAGCCGTGATTGCCGTTTTGACCAAGTAGCTGTTGTCGCCCGTCATGATCAGATAGACCGCGCTCGGATAGATATCGCGTTCACCTTCGACTTCTCGGAAACCATAGGCGCTGTTGACCAGGTCAAGACGCTGGTCGTCATCTGACCTCAGGAAGGCAGCCGAAAAATCTTCGCTGACGTCGCTCGGTTTTAACAGCAGCGTGACACTGGAATCATCTTCGCTTTCGTCATCGGATGGTTCGTCGTCAGGCAATTCGTCATCGTACGAGGAATCGTCATCGAGCTGGACCGATCCCGGTTGATCGTTAGTGTCGGCCGCTTCTTCTTCAGCGACCTTAATTTCTTCGATCGCGGCGGCGGCTTCTTCACGCTTGGCCATCCTTTCGATCGCGGGCATCAGTTCGTCGAACGCTTTCAGAATCTCGCGAGTCTTCTCTTGCTTTCGCAGCAAGACTTTACGATTGCGCAGGTCTTCTTTACTTTTTCCCGCAAACTGTTTTTCGGGATCCTGTTTCAGCAGACGCGAGCGACTCTCCATGTAAGCCTCGCGCGCATCAATCAGCTTGATGTGCGCCTCTGCGACTTTGTTGTCTTGGACCAAGGCACGAGCATCAAGGACCGAAGTTGCCGACCGACTGCCTCGCAGCAGCATGTACAGTGCTTGAAGATCGTCAGTGATCATGACAGTTGGCCTTTGAGGGGGCGCCGAATGGCTTCGCGACGAAAGATGAGAATCTCATTGTAACGAAAGTGATGACATTGGTTGATCTGCAGGCCAAGTCGGGCAGTTCAAATCGCTCAGTCCCACACGCCTGCTTGGATCAGTTGTTTGGTTGCGGTTCCGGCCCAGTCTTTGTTGGCGGCCGGTGATGCGGGGCTGGGGTGCAAGATCCGGCCCAACGTCGCTTGGTGGCATCCGTTGGCTAGTGCACGCTTTAAGCACTCCTCGGCGTAAGCGCCAACGCCGATCACAAATTCGGGACGCAATGCTGCGAGCACTGACGCCAAGTGCCGATCACAAGCGTCGTCTAGATCGGCTCGTTCGCTTGCGGGCAATTTGTTTGGTGTTCGGTTTCGTGCCGACGACTCCATGAAAACCAACGGGCAATAGTTAACGATAAAATGGTCGCGGAAGAAGTCTTGCGATGCCGGAAAACGCTCAGCAAACAGTCCCCATAATCGCCGTCCGCTTACTTCGCTTCGGGTGCATGCGAATCCCTCGACCGGACGTTTGGGGTGTTCGTGTTTAGGGCGATTGACTGGCACGTCGATGCCTAGCCAGTCTCTTGCCGCGGCGACTTCACCAAACGGAACGCCGGTTTGTGCCATTCCCCACGGGCCTGGGTTCATGCCCAGCATGACGACTCGTGATCCACCGTCGTTGGCGAGCGATAGATAGGCCTGGTGCGCGTCCCAGGCATAGCTGAGCGGGTTGTAGACATGAGTCACTGGATCGCCGAACGACATTGCGTCGACTTCTTTGCCGAGTTTTCGGGCGGCCGCGATCAGTTTTTTTCGGGCACCGTTTGATGTCGATTTCAAGTTTTCGTCTCGTCTGTCTTTTTCGCCATCGCCGCGCGGAAGGTCTGGGAGTCTGCTAGCTGCGGCGACGAAACGGGGGAATCAACGGGCGATGTAGGCGCGGGTTGCGATTTGGCTGACGCTGGCAAACGAGCGACAGGCTCCGTTCGCTGGAACGTTTCTCGCAACTGTTCAAGCACCATGATCTTTTGCCAGATCTTGCGTGACATTCCGTTGGTCAATTGTTCGATCTCGCTGACCGCGGCAACCGCGTCGGCGTCGTCAAAGTTCTGGACGTACAACGCTGCGATTTTTCCGGTCAAGGACAGCATCTCGCTGCAGTAATCCAAGTACCGATTCAACAGCAGCGGTGTCATCGTTTGTTTGGGCGAGTGCTTGGTGTCGTTGTTGTTTCGAAAGCACCGTTCCGGATCTTTGGTCAACTGGTGCATGTCGATGATGTGCGCGATTGAACGAAGTTCGTGCAAAGCGCCCAATGCTCGGCGGCGTTTGATTCGATTTTCTAAACTGAACAAAAAAAAGATGGCGATCGAAAAAAATATCAGGACGTTCAATCCTGACTCAAGAGCTTGAGTCCAGAACACCACGCCTTCGGGTTGTTCGCCAATCTCGCCGGCAATCAATGTCGGATCCACGTTCACGTTTCGCACTGCCAGAAACGCGATCGCCAGCGTTGCGGCGATCAGCGTCGCGGCCATCAGGCCTGCGGTACAGCGAATCCAGAGAATCGG
This sequence comes from Rubripirellula sp., assembly GCA_049680385.1. GTDB lineage: Bacteria > Planctomycetota > Planctomycetia > Pirellulales > Pirellulaceae > Rubripirellula. The sequence continues at coordinate 12,217 of JBAUHR010000828.1, forward strand.
TTTGGCAATCGACACCGAACGCTCGGCCGCTTTGGTCGCAACGTTATGCAAACGTTGGCACAACTTGGTCAGTCCGGCGTCTGGAAATCGGTCTTCGATTCGCCGCTGGATCATTGCGACCGTTTCGATAATCCGATCTTCGCGGAGTACCATTTCGCCTTCATCATCGACGGGTAGGGTCAAGCGATTCCTCTGTTTTGAAAGTACCATTTCGGTCGCAATGAATCGACGACTGTGATTCTAAACCCCAAGATATTCCTCGATGGCATCACTGATCACATCCGGCGAAGATTGGTCACCGGTCCAACGCTCGAAACATTTGATCAACATGCCGACTCGTCGCTGGTGCGGGCCGATCCACTGATAGCCTCGTTCAATGATCGCGTCGCGATCGGGGTGTTCGTCGGTCAGGTCAATCACAAACGTCGAGCCGTCGTTGGCGGGCCAAACGTCGAGATCAAGTTTGGTCGGAGCTAGTTTCAGTGGCTCTTTCGTGTCGCCAAGCGGGGCGCCAAATTTGGGCTCGTTTGCCAAAACGACCAGACGAGCGGCGGTGATGCGGTCGCTGTTGGCGGTTTCGACCACATTTTCGTCTTCGAACAGGCTCGCGTCGATCGGCAGGGTCGCGTCACGGGCTCCGATCCAAAGCCGCGTCGACGAATCGTGAGCGGCGACCGTTTCGTCGATCCAGGCACGTTGTTCAGCGCTAGCGCGAAAATGCAGGTTTTCGTCGCGGTACAAACAATCGATCGCCCCCACATCGACATTGGGCTCAATTTTCGTCGCATACCACTGGGCCGCAACCGGCATGACGGATGATTCGATCATGACGCCGGCGATTCCCGTGACTTTGAATCCTTCAAGGGCAGCGGCGATGTGTTCGGGATGGACGTCGAACGATAGGACTCGCCATTCCAATTCGAGCGCATCGAGTGCTCGTTCGATCGCAAACTGGCTGGGGTTGCCGGCGATTGGGTGACCGATGACCGCAATGATCGGTTCAGTGGTACCATCCATGTTCAAGTGTTCAACTTCGTACACACGGGGTTGGGAATCATGTGAAAGGCGATTACTAGTGATGGGCGTTCGCCCGAAGAATCACCCGAGGAATCTTTCGTTGACCGCAAACGATCTTCAACCAAATGTTACCACCGATCACGACCACGTGGTGTCCCCACGTTTGGGCATTTGGTCGGCGGGCTTGATCGCGGCATTCGCGGTGATCGTCGCGATTGCTGGCGTGGCGACGGTAAAGTGGCAGGGCGGGCGAACCAGTTATACCAGCAACGATGGACTGAACATGCTGATGCTGACGCTTGCGATCATCGGCGTTGTTTTCGGCATGGCGTCCAGCGCGATTTGGATGGCGTCTGGGATCCGTGCAACGTCGATGAAGTACGCTGTCCGAATCTTGATCGTGGTCGTGACGGCGGTGATACTCAATGCGCTAGGGAGCTACGATTGGCTGCGGCATTTGTCCAATATCGGCGGTTTGTGTCTTGCCCAATGTGCGATTTTCTTGCTGCTGAAAGTTCCTGCTTGGACGACAAGGGGCGGCGACGAAGGATCGCGGTTGTCTCGTCGACGGCAGTTTCAAATTTCGGATGTGATTTTGGCAACGACCTGCACTGCCGGACTATTGACGGCCGTACGTTACTATTCCACGCCCATTTCGGACACGGAGTACTGGTTAGTCACGGTTGCGATCTGGTTGCTGGGGCCGCTGATGGCGGCGTGTGTGACCTTTGCGTTTCTTGACGGTCGCCGCAAACGGCGGTGGTTGCTGGCCGCGGCTTCGGTGCTGATGGCGATCGCGGCTGGATCAGGGCTGGCGCTAGCCCAGGAAGCCTTGGATTCCACCGGAGTCACGTTTTCGGAATCGGCGCCGTTCTATTGGGCATTCATGTTCGGGTACCTGATTTCTTTGTCCGTTGTGGCATTCGCTGGCGCCCTGGATCACAAATTGGCTAAAATACGTACCGGCCCGCCAAGGCTCGGTCCTTAGCAGCGAAACGCAGGTAGCAAGACTCTCAAGTAAAGGAAATTTCGATTGGCTCGTGGTGACCACTTTTTCGTTTGGCGACGACAGTTCGGGCTGGCCAGGTTTCAACACCACGGCATCGATCTGGGGGATGGCAGCGCGGTGCACTTCACCGACGGTGGTCTTGGCGTTGCCGGGCCGACGGGCAATGCAGCCCATTTTCAGATCAAGCGAACCGACTTGGATGTTGTCACGCGGTGTGGTCGTGATGCATTGCACTACGTCGATTATCGAGATCGTTTGCATGTTGACGAAACCGTTGAGCGAGCGATCCGCCGGATCGGCACACGCGACTACCATCTGCTGTTTCATAACTGCGAGCACTTTGCGGTCTGGTGCGTCACTGATCGGCATGAAAGCCGCCAAGTAGCGGTCGCGTTTGATCGAGCCAGTGCAGTCGGTATCAAGGCGATCGCTGCAGCGTCGGTTCACGTCGCGTCTCGAATCGGTGCCAAGCGAATCATTCGCGGCGCAAGCCCCTGGATGTTGGTCGCTGATGCGGCCCAGTGGGCAACCGAAGCTGGCGGGCATCACGTTGGCCTGCGTGACAGCAAGCAACGCAAACAAGCCAGCCGCGCCGTCGGGGCAACCACTGCCTTGTCGATCGGTGCTCTCGGTGGACCTGTTGGCATCGCCGTTGCCGGTGGATTGTGGTGCGCCGGTGAGGTCGCTGGTGAACTGTCTCAGGCGGCTTACGAAAACGTGCGAAGTCGCCGACCAAAATCTGACACGGTGCCAAGTTCCTCCGCCGACGTGCGGTAGTCCGCGAAACCACCGCGAATTACGGCCTTATGTGCGCGAATCTGCACACTCTTGGTGTGCAGCCATCTCTGATTACCCATGACTTTGTGGATTGTGAGGGCCGCAAAATAAACGCGGAACTGCACACAGATTTATCGTCGATGCTACCTGTGAAATGGAAAAGGACTGCAACGCATGCGGCCTTAGGGAGCATCTTCACGGAAGAAATAACATGAGAAAGATATTTTCAACGGCGCTCGCGGCAGTTGCGCTGTTGCACGCGTCGGCTACGACGGCCCAGGCAGGAGTGTTTGATTGTCTGTCGGGTAGCCACTGTGACGCGGCCGCCTGCGACAGCGGTTGTGGACTTGGCTGCAGCGATGGTTGTGATATCGGATGCGGTGAAGCCACTTGTGATTCGGCTTGTGCTTGCAGTGCCTGTGGACAGTCGGCGTCGCTTTGCGGATGCCTTGATCGCATGAACTTGGTGGGCCTGATCAAGCCTAGTGATCATTGCTTTGACGACTTCATCAGCCCGATGATCGACTTCGTCTTCTTCGAAGATCCACGAACGCTGACCGAGCTTCGTCCGATCTTTGTCCAGCATCGCTTCCCCAACCAGCTTGGCCCAGGCAACATTCCCGCTGGCGGTGACCTGCAGCTTTACGCTTTGCAATTCCGTTTGGCACTGACGGATCGCTTGAGCTTGATCGCCGTCAAGGACGGTTACATCGTCGACGGCAGCAAGGGAGCCCTCGATGGTTTGCTTGATTCGGGTTGGGCCGATGTGAGCGCAGGTTTGAAGTACAACCTGATCCGCAACACGCAAACCGGTACGCTTGCATCGCTTGGCTTCACTTACGAAATTCCGATGGGTGACGAAAAAGCGTTGCAATCGATTGGCGACGGACAGTTGAACTTCTTTGGCTCGGCTGCTCAGCGCCTGTTCGGCGGCAACGCTCACTACATGACTTCGTTCGGTTTCAACACGCCGATCGATAACGCGTCGCAAACGTCGTCGGTTCACTGGTTGAACCACTTTGACGTCAAGACGACCAAAAAGACCTACGCGTTCACTGAACTGTCGTGGCGTCACTGGACGGACAACGCCGACGTTGGATTGCCGCTAGGCGTCGCCGGCGAAGACTTGTTGAACCTGGCCGCAACGAACGTGGCCGGCAACGATCTGGTCACCCAAAACGTGGGCATGAAGTACAAGCCAAACGGAAACTTCGAAGCTGGTGTAGCTTACGAATTCCCACTGACTTCGTTCGAAGACATCATTCGTGATCGTTGGCAGTTTGAAATGATTTTCCGCTACTAGAGGGAATGCGAAAAACAGTGGCATAGGCTTCCAGCCTGTGGTCGCGCAATCACAGGCTGGAAGCCTGTGCCACTGTTCGAACGCTGCTCGAAAACACTGTCATCAAGTGTAGAACCGCCGACTCTCGTGAAAGCCGCTGGCTTTCGCGAGAGTCTTTTTTATGCGCTCGCGCCCGAGCTATCAGCACCGTGCTGTGCGATCCCCGCCGCGGCAAGTGTTTGGTCGAGACGGGACTGCAGCAACGTCATTTGATCACTACTAAGACTTTGCCCAACTTGGCTTGCAACATGCAGCACCGCGATGGAAATGATGCCCAGCGGAATCATTGCTATCGCCCACGGACTGCCCCCCATCCACCACTGAACATAGGCAAGGATCAACGCGGCAAACATCAAAATTAAGATGACAAAGTAGATGGCGATGAACATCGTCCAAATCTCGGGGCGCGGTGCAAATCGACAATGCAGCCTCGCCGTGCTGGTCGATTTGGAAACGTTTGCGTCGCTGACTTGCACCGACAGGTGCGGTGACCAGAACCGCTGGCTAGCGGATTCGATCTTGTAATCAAAGCACATCGACGCGGCGTCGGCAAAGCCTGACATGTCGGGCGTCTTCAGCGCCGCTCGCATCTTCTTGACGACTTCGTCGGATGCGTACGGTGCATCGATGATGAAACCAGGCTGCAGGCGAAGAAATTTAATCATGGCAGTCGAGCGCAGTCTGCTAGATGGTGATGATTCTATCCATCAACGTTTGCATCACCGGTCACTTTGTCTCGGAAGGTTGCCAGTCGCCCGAGTGCATCATCTACGTCGCGTTTCGAAACGCCGTGCGATTCCATGGCGGTGGCAAAGTGCCCGCAAAATTTTGCAAAGTGAACTGCAGTGATTCCACGACCGTGATGGATCGCGTTGAGTTCGGCACCGGTATAGTTGGCGGGGCCATCCAGAGCCGATGCCAAGAAATGGTACTGCATGCTGCGCAGACGTTCCATCGAAACGCCCTCGAAAAATGGAGCAAGTTCTTCGTCGGCCAGGACGTGGCTGTACATCGTGTCGACGATTTCGGCGACGCCCGCGGCGCCGCCCATCCGTTGGAACAGAATCTCGGAGGTTTCAGACATGATTTTCTTTCTCGCTAGTGTCACTCAACAAGGCAGTTTATGGCGTGTCGCAATATACCCGAACATCGACAAGGCATCGGGCGGGGAATACTGTCGCGGCTCAATAGTGGCGTAAGCTTTCGGCTTACGATTCTCACAACGCAAGCTGGAAGCTTGCGCCACTTGCTCCGTGCTCGATCCTAAACGCCTTCGCCAGTCTGGTTCTGCATTCGATCGCGAAGCTCTTTGCAGGCGTCGGCTGGGTTGCTGCAAAGGCCGCAACTTGTGCTGCCGTCCGGGTTTGTCTTGTTGGCAATTCCGCCGCAAGATCCACTGATGGCCTTGCGTCCAAAGATCACGCCGATGGCCATCGCAAACAAAATCGTTGCAAACGCGATCGTGGTAATCGCAACAATCACCCAAGGTGACCCGTTTGCCGAAAGAGCCGTTTCCATTTTTTCACCAGTTGTATTTGTGGGTGCATATTGAGCAAGTTTGCCGGTTGCCGATCTCGTGAATCCATCGCTGTTTCGCGCAATCAGCAGGGCGTCCAAGTTTTCGGCTTGAGCGATCGCCAGCCCTTCGGTTGGCCCCATCGCGTTGATCGCCGTCGCCCAGGCATCAGCATCCACGCAGCGATCGGCCAAGATTGACACCGAAGCGAGATCGTGGTCGACCGGAACACCCGTTCGCGGATCGATCGTGTGTGAATACCGTTTGCCGCCGGCTTCGAAAAAATTCCGGTAGTCGCCCGAGGTCGCCATGGCATGGTCCGAACCGCCGGTGCCGAAAGCGTGAGCAACGGTCCATTGGTTGGTTGTCGCGTCAGGCATCTGGATGCCAACCTTCCACGGCGCACCCGATTTAGAACCGCTCGCCCGAACCTCGCCGCCGATCTCGACAAACACATTTGCCAACCCTTGCTTGTTCAAGAACTCGACCACTCGATCGACACCATGACCTTTGGCGATTGCCGACAAGTCGATTTTCAGACTTGGTGCCGACTTCTTGATCGCCGGCGGATCCATGCGGACGGCCAAGTTTTGGTAGACGATTGACTCTCGTAATTTTGCGATCGTTTCGGTGCTAGGCGGTTCGCCAGTTCGCGGACCAACACCGAAATTCCAAGCGTTTACCAGTGGGCCAACGGTTACGTCGAAAGCGCCGCCCGTCTTGGTTGAAATCTGCAAAGCCGTTTTAACAACGGTCGCAAATTCGGGACTGACCGCAAACCAATCAGTTGAATCCGACTCGTTGAATTGGCTGATCTCGGACGACTTTAGGTATGTCGACATCTGGTCGTTGACGTTGCGAAGAACGCCATCAACATCAATTCGAAGATTGTCGACCGGAAGCGATGCGGGCGGCTCGAAAACCTTGACCGAATAGGTCGTTCCCATCGTCTCGCCAGAAAACTCTAGAAACTCGCCGTCCGCCGCAGCGGCACTGACAGACATGATCGGAATGCAAGCAAGCAGGCCGAAGGAAGCGAGAATCAACAGACCACAAAAGCGGGTCATCAGAGAGGCTTTAAAACGAAGAAGTTGTTGCCGCCGAAGACGCCAGGGATTTTACGCCCAAGCGTTCTGGACCGGCGTTCTGGCGTCGCCGGGATAAGTCCCGGCGTTTCTTAGTGGGTTACGCGTTAGCCGCCGAAGTCGTCGTACGCGATGTTTTCTGGTTCAACACCCAGGTCGTCCAGCATTTTGAAGACCGCTTGGTTCATCATCGGTGGACCACAGATGTAGTACTCGATGTCCTCTGGCGCTGCATGCTTGGACAGATAGTTTTCCAGCAGCACTTGGTGGATGAAGCCGACGTAGCCGTCCCAGTTGTCTTCCGGCGCTGGTTCTGACAACGCGATATTGAACTTGAAGTTCGGGAAGTCTTTTTCGATTTCACGGAAGTGGTCGACGTAAAACAATTCGCGGGCGCTACGACCACCGTACCAGTACGAAACCTTGCGGTCAGTCTTGCCGCGTTTGAACAATTCAAAGATGTGGCTTCGCAGCGGCGCCATACCGGCACCACCACCGATGTAGACCATTTCGGCGTCGGTGTCCTTGATGAAGAACTCACCATACGGTCCGCTGATCGTTGCTTCGTCACCTGGTTTGAGGCTAAAGATCCAGCTACTCATTTGACCAGGCGGAACATCTGGCATTCGCGGTGGCGGCGAGGCCACGCGAATGTTCAGCATGATGATGCCTTTTTCACCGGGATAGTTTGCCATCGAGTAGGCGCGAACGACGGGTTCTTCGACCTTCGACACGTATCGCCAAATGTCGAACTTGTCCCAGTCGCCGTGGAATCGCTCTTCGATGTCGAAATTCTTGTAGTGAACTTCGTGCGGTGGGCATTCGATTTGAATGTAACCACCGGCCCGGAAGTCGACTTCTTCGCCTTCGGGAAGTTCCAAGACAAATTCTTTGATGAAGGTCGCAACGTTGTGGTTGCTGCGGACCTTGCACTTCCATTTTTTCGTTTCGAAAGCTTCTGGGGGAACTTCCACGACCATGTCGGTTTTGACCGCGACTTGGCAGCTTAGCCGTTCACCTTCGGCGGCTTCTTTTTTATTGATGTGCCCTTTTTCGGTTTCCAAGATGTCGCCACCGCCGTCGGTGACCTTCACCTTGCACTGGGCGCAAGTTCCGCCGCCACCGCAGGCACTGCTGACGAATATCCCCGCGTCAGCCAACGCGCCAAGCAGTTTCCCACCCGCAGGAATCTCGACCGTCTTTTGGTTGTTGATCAGGATTTTGACTGGCCCCGAAGCCACCAATTGGCTCTTGGCCGCCAAAATCAAAAAGACGAGCGCGATCACCACAAGGGTGAACATTGCGACGCCAAGAAGAATGGTAGACATGTTTATCTAAGCTCTTGAATGGTTTTAAATCGTCTGAGGAAAAGGGCGAAGCCCCTCTCCGACACTCAGAGGCTGATGCCACCGAAGGACATGAACGCCAAAGCCATCAGCCCGACGGTGATGAACGTAATCCCTAAACCGCGAAGCGGTGGTGGTACGTCACTGTATTTCATTTTCTCTCGGATGCCGGCCAACGCAACGAGCGCCAACGCCCAGCCGATTCCACAGCCAAGGCCGTAGACGACCGATTCCGAGAAGTTGTAGTTGCGGTCCTGCATGAACAGCGAGCCACCAAGGATGGCACAGTTCACGGTGATCAACGGCAAGAAGATCCCAAGCGCGTTGTAAAGCGGTGGGAAGAACTTGTCCAAAACCATTTCTAGGATCTGGACCATGGCCGCAATGACGCCAATGAAACTGATGAACCCCAGGAACGACAAGTCGATCGTGGCAAAGTCCAGCGTGCCGGTCGGAAAGCCCAGGTCGTTGACCCAAGTCAAAGCGCCTTTCTTGAGCAACCAGCTATTGATGACTTGGTTGGCGGGGATTGTGATCGCTTCGATCACGATCACGGCGGCGCTAAGTCCAAGAGCCATTTTGACGTTCTTGCTGATCGCCAAGAACGTACACATGCCCAGGAAGAAGGCGAGCGCAAGGTTTTCAATGAAAACAGCTTGCAAAAAGATGCTGAGTAGATTTTCCATGTTCGCTTACGCCTCTTCGATTTGTTCAGGCTTCCAGGCTCGGATTGCCCAGATCATGAATCCGATGATGAAAAATGCGCTCGGCGGCAGCAGCATCAAGTTGTTGGGGTTGTACCAACCACCGTTGCGATCGAGTGCAAACAGTTCGACGCCGAACAGCGTTCCGCTGCCAAACAGTTCACGAAAGAACGCGACAACTAGCAGCACCACGCCGTAGCCAATTCCGTTGCCGATACCGTCTAGGAAGCTGATTCCCGGACCGTTTTTCATCGCAAAACCTTCGGCTCGACCCATCACGATACAGTTCGTGATGATCAATCCAACGAACACCGACAATTGCTTGCTGATGTCATAGAAATAGGCTTTCAGCAGTTGGTCGACCACGATCACAAGCGAGGCAATCACAGTCATCTGAACGATGATCCGAATGCTGCTGGGGATGAAGTGGCGGATCGCACTGACGCAAAAGTTGCTGCAAGCGGTCACCGCAATCACAGCCAACGCCATGACGATCGATGTTTCCATCTTGCTGGTGACGGCCAGAGCCGAACAAATTCCAAGAATTTGTAACGCGATTGGGTTGTTGTCGACCAATGGGTCGACAAGCACATCCATAGGTTTTTTAGCCATTGATCGATTCTCCGGAAGTGCGAATGTCGGCCGATTTATCGTTGGCAGCTTCAGGCGACTTCTGGCCAGACTTAATCTGGTCCAAGATCGACGTTCCGCTCTCGATGTCCTTGCCTAACTTGTCAAGCAGCGGGCCGTAGGCTTCGTCGCTGGCCCAGTATCGAATCATCTTGGTCACACCATTGCTGGTGATCGTTGCCCCCGACAAACCGTCAACGGCGTAGACGTTTTCAGCCGGCGCGGGGCCTTTGAAAACAAACGCCGCGGGATTGCCATCGGTGTCATAAAGTTTGCGACCGTCCCACTGTGCCTTCCACGCTGGATTGTCGACTTCGCCACCCAGGCCAGGCGTTTCCTTGTGCTGGTAAAACGTCAAACCTTGGATCGTTTCCAGGTCGCTCTTCAGTGCTAGGTATCCCCACAGTGTTCCCCACAGTCCCTTGCCGTAGATCGGCAACACGAACGTTTGGATATCGTCACTGTCCGGTTTAGTGACAAAGTAAACCTTCATCACCGAGGGCCGTGACTCTTCGCCGGGATCGTACTGGGGGTCAACAATTTTGACGCTGGTCTTGTCGGACGAGGCTTCGGACAGTTCCCAATCCGCCGCGTTAGCTTCGCTATTGAACGAACCATCGTCCATATTGATCAGCCCTTCGCTGACCCGTCCGTAGAGTTCGTCGATCTGTTCCTTGGACAACTTGCCGGCGGGCAAACCGTACTCGCCGATCGCCAATCCAGCCGCGTCAAGGATGTTTTTCTGTTGGTCAAGTTTCTCGTTTGCGACTTGGGTCGGCTTTAGCGCCACGGCCGCGGCGCTGACGGCCAACGAACAAATGACGCAAAGAACGGCCGCAGTTGCGATCGTACGAGTCAGTGAATCACGTTGTTGCATAGCGTGCCATCCTCCGGCGAACGTTCATTTGGACCACGAAGTAGTCGATCAGTGGGGCGAACACATTGCCGAACAAAATCGCCAACATGATGCCTTCGGGGTAAGCAGGGTTCACGACGCGAATCAACACGGTCATGAAACCGATCAGTGCGCCATAGACCCACTTGCCGGTGTTTGTCATCGACGCACTGACGGGGTCAGTCGCCATGAAGACCAAGCCGAATGCCAAACCACCGATGACCAAGTGCCACTGGGGTGGGATGCTGAACATGGCATTGGTGCCACCGTTGACGCCCATCATCAACCAACTGGTTGCGAAGACTCCGCCGATCACAGCGGCCATGATCTTCCACGATCCGACGCCCGAAGCGACTAGAATCACGGCACCGACCAAGCAAAGCAGGGCACTGGTTTCACCAAAGCAGCCCTGAACGTTGCCGAGGAAGGCGTCCATCCAAGTGATCGAACCGGTCCAGTTGGCTTGCTCGCCAGCGGCCGGGCCCATCGTGTAACCGATGCTGGCAAGCGAATCGATGGCGTTGGTACCGGCTGGTGCCTGAGCCAGTTTGCCCAGGGCGGTTGCACCGCTGAATCCGTCTACGGCTGTCCAAACTCGCTCGCCACTGATTTGACCAGCGTAGGAAAAGTACAGGAACGCGCGGCTGGCCAGTGCCACGTTTAGGAAGTTACGGCCAGTCCCGCCGAATACCTCCTTTGCGACAATGACCCCGAACGATATCCCAATCGCGACCTGCCACAGTGGGATCGATGGCGGTAGAGTTAGGGGAAACAGCAATCCGGTGACCAGAAAGCCTTCATTGATTTCGTGACCACGCAGCACACTGAAAATCAATTCAATGTGACCGCCAACGAACATGCAAACGATGTAAACGGGCAAAAAGTGAATCGCACCGAGCACAAAGTTGTCGACGTGATTGGCCGGGTCGTGGCCGAATCCCATCGCATCATGAACCGTGTAGTGCCAGTCTTGGGCGACGCTAACGCCGACCGCAGCCGATTGCTCCATCGCCGTGTTGGCAAGGAAGCCAACGTTCCACATGCCGAACAGTGTGACGGGAATGAGTGACATCACCACGGTGATCATCATTCGCTTGAGATCGATCGCATCACGAATGTGCGTCGAGCCTTTAGCGACTTCGCCGGGTGTGTACAGAAATGTGTCGATGGACTCGTACACCGGGTAGGCCATCTCGAGCGGCCCACCTTTCGCGAACATCGGGTGGACTTTGTCCAGAATATTGCGAAGTGCTTTCATGGATCAACCTTCTCGTTCGATGGTGTTTAGGCTTTGCCGAAGCAACGAGCTGTATTCATATTTGCCGGGGCACACAAAAGTGCAAAGTCCCAGGTCTTCCTCTTCCAGCTCCAAAACGCCGAGTTGTTGGGCTTCATCGGTATCGCGATAGATCAGCGAACGCAAAAGCTGCGTCGCCAGGATGTCCATCGGCATCACTTTTTCGTACGTGCCCATCGGCACCATCGCCCGCTCGCTTCCGTGCGTGGAAGTCGTCATCGCGAACTTTTTATTGGGCAGTCCTGCCGACGCGAATACGCGAAGGGTCGAGTACTTGTCTAAACCAGGTTTTTGCCAACCCAGGAATTCGCGTTCGGTGCCTTCTTCGATCACAGAAATCTGGTTGTGATAGCGGCCGAGGAATCCTTCGGAACCGATCGCTTTGCGTCCGCAAAGAACACTGCCACTGATCGGGCGAATGTTCAGCTTGGCGTTGTACTCGCCATCAATCAGATCACTGATTTGGGCACCCAAGCGAGTCGCCAGCAATCGCGGATGCCCCACCACGGGACCGGCCAGCGAGATCACTCGGCGAACATCAACCGTTCCCGTTTGCAGGAAAGCGCCGATGGCACAAACGTCTTGATAGCCGATGTACCAAACCATTTTTCCCGGACCAACTGGGTCAAGGAAGTGAATATGGGTTCCGACTAATCCGGCCGGGTGCGGTCCGCCGAAGGATTCGACTTGCACGTTGCTAATGGCCGATCCAGGAATCTCGGCAGCAGGCGATTTGCAAACGAACACCTTTCCGTCGGTCAGGCTGGTCAGTGCCTGTAGCCCGAGGTTGAATTGATCTTTGCGGTCCGCAATGACGATCGCTGGGTCAGCGGCCAAGGGATTCGTGTCGATCGCTTGAACGAAGATCGAGTTCGGCACGGTACCGGGAACCGGAACCTTGCCATACGGCCGAGTTCGCAGGGCGGTCCAAAGGCCGCTTTGCGTCAAGCCGTCCGTTAGCTTTTCGCGGCCGAGCGACTTTGCATCCTTGCCGGCAAAGCCGTCGAATTCAACTCGGTCATCGCCGTCGCCATCGACGTCGATCACGACCGATTCGAATTTGCGTTTGGCGCCTCGATTGACTTCCGCAACGGTTCCCGACGCGGGTGCGGTGTACATCACCCCCGGATTCTTTTTGTCTTCTAGGACCGCTTGGCCCAATCGGACGCGGTCACCCGGAGCGACCAGCATGGTTGGCCGCATGCCGACGAAGTCGGCACCCAAGATGCCAACGCGTGAGACGCGTGCCGCGGCATCGATGTGTTGTTCGGGGCTGCCCAAGATCGGCAGGTCGAGCCCTCGTTTGATGGTCGTCATCAATGACCCTTTTCGACAGTTGTCATCAGTGAAACTTGCTCGCGAAAATTGACATCCCGGATCCTCTTCGCAAAAAAAGAAGTCCCGATTGCCGAGGAAATACGCCGCCTCGTCCCAACGCAACCATGGTGGAAATGCGAACGACTTGTGAAAAAAATCACAAAGTCCGTTTT
>JBAUHR010000829.1:0-6606 GCA_049680385.1 Rubripirellula sp.
CGTGGGAGCTTGCAGGTGATGCAGACAGTGACCGGTGCGATGCGTTTTGGCAGCGTTTGACTGACCTGGACCACCGCAAAGTTTTCGAGCGGAAACTAGCGCACGGCTACTATCGACTTTCGCAACCGGAAAAAATTTGGCAATTAGCGGACAAAATTGCGAATTCGCGACCGGACGATGTCCAGGCGGAAATGCGCACACGCATGACAGCGATGGGATGTTTCGCTCGGGTCTCGCCTGCCGGGTTCGATCAGCGACTCACAGCTTACAGAGACAAAATTAGCTCGCTGGCTGAGGCCGAACAAACGTCTTACTGGAAATCTTTGGCGGAAAACGCGGTGAAGTTGGGGCGACATGAATTGTCCGCTGAACTCTCAACTAACATTCCGCTGTTGATCATGCCTCCATTTTCATCGTGGGATCTGAGCGGAACTGATCGGCACCCAGTGCTACTCTCTATCACTAAGTTGCAAGAACAAAAACAATTCGATGAAGCGTCGGCGTTGATAGAAGGCGTCGAGGATGCGAGCGTCCAACTTGCGGCCCTGGATCGGCTGGCTGGCGCCATGCTTGGTAGTGGAAGAGGTCACGCGTTCTCCGGTCCCGGACTCGTAGCCTCGTCCACTACGGTCTCTGGCTACCAAGAAGTCGTCGATCGACTGACGCGAGCCTACATCGCGTTCTCAGCCGACAACGACGAAGCGGCGGTGCGAGATGTGAGCGGCGATTTGCCGGAGATGTTGAACCTTCATCTGCGAAGAGTGGCCGAGCCGAAATTACCCGCTGACGAAGTTCCGTATCTGAATTCAAACAGCAGAACTCTGATTGTGCAAAACACCCAGCTTTGGTTGGAGCGTGGTGAAGTTACGAAAGTCGTCGAATTGGCTGAACAACAACTTTCGGGCAACCTTGGCATGGCGAAATGGATTGCGGGCGAGTTGGCTCAGGCTGGAGAGAAGGACGCTTTCGAGCGACTCCGACCCCAGGTGAACGAAGCCCTCGCCAAGAGCGACCAAAAGAACAAGAATCCGCTGTGGGACTACCGCCGTTTCCTGGCGCAATCGGCCTACTCCGCTTACAAGGCGGGCCAGCGGGATACCTGCTTCGACATCTTTTTGAAGCTGGATCGAAACTGGATGAGTCCGTCGTTTGTTTCCCGCGTCGCAGCCCAGGCGATGTCTGGTGGCGACATCGAGTTCCTGCATCGCATGAAATCTTCGCCGTCACCGCTCATGCGTGAGGCGGCATTGCAATCACTTGCGATGCACCACGTCATCCAAGGTGACGTCGAGGAGGCTAAGCGATATGCGGAGACGTACAGGAAAGAGTTTGACAAAGACACCAGGCCATGGTCGATCTACTGGTCGATTACGCACTACAAGAACGTAACCGATCCGGAGCGTCGTCTGGCGGCGATCGAGATGGCGCTGCCGATGCTGCCGATTGACACAAGCGACTACCGCAGTCTTGCCGTCGACTACGCAAAGCTGCTGGGTCAATTGTCGCCCGCAAAGCCGTTGCCAGCCGATTGGCTTTTGAAACTGGACGCCGCCCCCAAACTGCGACTACAAGTCGAGTTGGAACATCAGATGGCAGTCCGGCAACCGCATGTCGTGGCACCTTTTCCATAGTCCACTATCCCGAAAGTTTGCAACGATCGAAGCGTTTTGTGAGCTTGGAAAAGGCACGGACCTTTTCTGCTGTCGGGTCGCGTGAGCGAAGAATTGAAGCGAGCACGCCGGAAGTCTACAGCAAGGTTCGATCCCAACCGCTACGCGAGACTCTCACTGGAGAAAGACTGCACGATGGTATAATGCCATCAGAAAGGGTCCACTTCAGTATGCACGAAACGTCGCTTAGTCTTCTCGATCACCTACGACATTCGCCTGAAAACGAGGGCTGGAATCGGTTGGCGGAGCTCTACACGCCTTTGATTCGTACTTGGTTACAAAGGTACGACGTGCAGGACAGCGATGCGCACGACCTGGTTCAAGAAGTCTTGTTGGCCGTATCGAAGGATCTCGGCACGTTCGAGCATCGTGGGCAACCGGGGGCTTTTCGAGGATGGCTCAAGGCGATTCTGATTAATCGGTTGCGGAAATTCTGGCGAGCGCGAGAACGCTGCAACCACGACGAATTGTCGGCGATCCAACACGCAATGAATCTCAAACTTCAAGACGATGCCGCCTTCTTCGCCGAATACCAAAACGAACCGCTGCCAGCCGAAACCGTCGACGCCGATCAACTGACGCCGGGACAGGTCGCCGGCAAGATCAACAACATGCCGCGGTTAAGCATCCCCATCGCCGGAAACCATCTCACCGCGTTCATCGACGTTCAAGGCAAACTCTTGTTCTACGTCGTCGCCGCGTGGGAAGACGATTTCACCGGCTACGTTGTCGATTACGGAACCTACCCCGACCAACAACGCCCGCACTTCACGCTCCGCGACGCACGACACACATTGGCAAACGCAACGGATGGAACGGGACTCGAAGGCAGCATCTATGCCGGCCTCGATTCGCTCACCACCGATCTGCTCGGGCGCGAATGGCAACGCGACGACGGCGCGGCCATGAAGATCGGCCGGTGCTTGATCGACGCGAACTGGGGCCACTCCACCAACGTCGTCTACCAATTCTGCCGGCAAAGCCCGCACGCGTCGATCTTGCTACCGTCGCACGGTCGCTTCGTCGGTGCCTCGTCAAACCCATTCAGCGAATACAAACGCAGGCCCGGCGACCGAGTCGGACTGAATTGGCGGATCCCGTCTATCAACGGCAAACGAGCCATCCGCCACATCATCTACGACACGAACTGGTGGAAGTCCTTCACGCACGCACGCCTCGCGGTCGCGATGGGCGACCACGGATGTCTTTCCATCTTCGGCGATCGCCCCGACCAGCACCGCATGTTCGCCGAACAAATCACCGCCGAGTACTTCGTCAAAACCGAGGGGCGCGGGAGGACAGTGGACGAATGGAAAGCTCGCCCGGAGCAACCCGACAACCACTGGTTGGATTGTCTCGTTGGATGTGCTGTTGGTGCTTCGATGCAGGGAGCATTGCTGTTCGGAACAGATGCTGAGCGAGCTCCAAAGACGAAGCGAATCAGCTTCAAAGAGATGCAACAACGTCGCCGTGGATGATCTCCCAAGAATTTTTCTTGGGACACCGTCGTGATAGATCGCAGAGCTAAGAAAGGGAGGGTGATCGTTTCTACGGAGTTAATTTTAATGCCGGACGACCTCTAAGACGAGATTCGCGAGAACGCGGCCGGGCCGGCGAAGGCGTCCGGTGACGCTGGCAGCATCGAACAGCACAAGCTGACCGATCAGATTGCGGCCGACAAACATCTCGCCGGTAAGAACGCAGTTGCCAAACCGCATCGCGGGCTTCGCTTCAACAAGATCGTGCCGCCGTCGGCTGGCTGATCTTTCTTTCAAATCAATATCACGATCACAGGGCTGCCGGGGACGGCAACAGGAACAGCACGGATGCTGAAACGTTTGTCAGGGATCATCGAGCAATTGCGCGGGCGGAGTCACCTTCCTCCGAACGCCTCTGGACGCTCGCCCCGGCAGCCCTTGTTTTCACGACTGCGAGCGAAGTACGACGCGGCGAACACGACGCTCGACAACATGAAGCATTGGTCGCGGGCTGATGGGCTTTCGGCCTCGTCCGCGAACAGTCCCGAGGTTCGTCGAACGCTTCGCAACCGATCGCGTTACGAAGTCGCGAATAACAGTTACGCCCGCGGCATCACGCTGACGCTGGCAAACGACGTGGTCGGAACCGGTCCGCGTTTGCAAATGCTGACTGCGGATGACGCGGCGAACCGATTCGTTGAAGCCGAGTTCTTCGCTTGGAGCGAAGCGATCGGTTTGGCGGAAAAGCTGCGAACGATGCGGTTGGCCCGAGTTGCCGACGGGGAATCGTTCGGTTTGCTGACCAGCAACGAACGGCTCAATACGCCAGTCAACCTCGATCTGCGTTTGATTGAAGCGGACCAGGTCGCATCGCCGACACTCGCGAACGACTCCGCACGCTACATCGACGGCATCCGCTTCGACGCCGACGGCAATCCGACCAGCTACGACGTGCTTCGTCATCACCCCGGTGATGACTTCTTCGCCTACGAGGAAGAATACAACACGGTGCCCGCCGCCGCGGTGCTGCACTACTTCCGCTGCGATCGGCCCGGACAGATCCGAGGCGTCCCGGACATCACGCCGGCGTTACCATTGTTTGCACAACTGCGTCGCTTCACCTTGGCAGTGCTAGCCGCCGCCGAAACCGCCGCCGAGTTCGCCGGCATCCTTTACACCGACGCACCGGCAAACGGTGAAGCCGACTCCGCCGAACCGTTCGAGCCCATCGAACTTGAGAAGCGAATGCTGCTCACCATGCCCGGCGGCTGGAAAATGGCTCAGATGAAGAGCGAGCAGCCCGAACGCACCCGCCTACGTCGTTTTCCACTCGGCTATTGGCGTCGTTTGTTCCGCGTTTTTGCGAACCGTTTTGTAGAGCACGGAGGCTCGCCTTGGATCCCATTGAAGAAACTGCTGACGATGACCTACCACCGATGCCAGACGACATCGCCGACGCCTGGGCTGCAGTTCTGATCGACGTTCACGAAAAGACGAAAGATAAGGCAACCACTACTGCGGCCGAGGATGCCGCTCGGATGATAATGGAAGCTATGGAAAAACGACGTGCCAAGAACTAACCGGCCGGCTTCAAATCCTAGTATGTAGACTAATGGCGTACTACGTCCGCCATCACCATGGACTGCAATGTGGTTGCCATTTGTAGACGCCTTATGCCGTCCCTCGGTGGATGGCAGATTATCTGTCTATCTACCCGTGTCTTCGTGTGGAAGCCGTGGGCGTTTTATGAGCCTGCGATCATCCTTGCGGCCATGATACCATCGCTTTAGCTCCAAGAACGATACTGCCGGAATCGAGAAACCAATTCCAATCAATGAGCCATACATCGCAGGATTCATACTTAGATGAGTTTGCCCATACAGCGAAATGACAATACCAACGCCCATACTTAGCGTGATGCATCGAAATGCGAATTTAAGATCCTTCTGGTCCCGCCGCTCCAGTAATTCTTCAAATGCGGCCAGATCCGAATCGCTGTACGGCGTACCGAGTTCCTGGGGTGAATCAGATGTGTCTTGAGCTGATTTTGACTTCTCGACGTCGAGTGATACTACGGTGTTTTTGCGTCCAATAAACGCAGCAATGATTACAGCGATGCTTGTGATCGCTGCACTGCATATGGCGGCAACTACCGAATCTGACATTTTTTTTCAGGGGTCAACGTGATTGCTAGTGGTGCTTAATTTGGCTGCAAAAACTGGGGCTGTGGGCGCTATTTGTCGGAAAACGATGTGAATATCGCTGGTTCTAAACTCTGCGTCAACAGTTAGGGAGGGGCTGGTTCCGCACAATGGAGCCAGTTCGTTTGTCGAATGGCTCCCGTTTCACACAAAGCACTGGTTCGCTCATGGATGAGACACCACCGACTCGCATCTACAACGACGGACCTTGCTTTCCGCGAACGACGTTGGCGGTGGAAGCGGAGAAGGCGTATCGCGATTGGTTTGCGAAGACCGCGATGAGCGTTCCCGCTTGGAAGCAACCCAACCGGACTTTGTTTCGCGAGCTGATGTTGGCCAGGGAACGCTTGCGTGCGAAAGCCGTTGTTGGTGCGGACCACGGCGTTTGCGTGTTTCGGCCGGACCATCCAATCGAAGCGTCGAAAGCTCGCGGGCGAGCCCAGGCGGTTTGGATCGCTATCGAAGGTTGGCGGCATTTCAGTCGCGAGGGTTTCGATACGCAGACCATTCGCACCGTGGCGATGTCTGGTTGGAACGCTCGCGTGCAACGTTGGCGCAAAGGCTTGCTGCGTCCGGACCAAATCATCGTTCCACCTCGACCGCACGAAGACCTCGATGCCAGTACGCAAGATCGCCTCGATGAGATTCGCCAATCGTGGGAACTGACACGCGATACGCTGCCTCGGGCGGCCGACATTCGACCGCGGAGTCTACGACGACTGCTCGATCGGTATCCGCTGCTCAAACCGCCAATCATTCATGGGCTACTCCGTGCCGGCGAAACGATGAACGTCATCGCGCCACCGAAGGTCGGCAAGTCTTGGTTGGCCAGCGACATGGCACTCGCCGTTGCCACCGGACGACCGTGGCTCGGTCGGTTCGATACCGAACCCGGCGATGTACTGATCATCGACAACGAACTGCACCCGACAACCTCGGCGAACCGGATCCCAAGAGTGATGGACGCTCGCGGCATCACACCAGACGACGTTGCCGACCATTTGTTCGTCTCGAACCTTCGTGGCAACCTCAAAGACATCCGTTCGCTCGGTGCGTAGTTCGACCACGTCTTTGAAGACCGGTTCAAGATGATCGTCATCGACGCGTTCTACCGAATGCTGCCAGCCGAAGCCGACGAGAACGACAACGCGGCGATGGCGGGCGTTTACAACACCATCGATCGCTACGCCGAGATGCTCGGTTCGGCTTTCGTGTTGATCCACCACACCAGCAAAGGCAACCAGTCCTTCAAATCGA
>JBAUHR010000830.1:0-3031 GCA_049680385.1 Rubripirellula sp.
ACTGTTGGGCGTCTTGCTGGTCTTCATCGGTGTAGTCGCGAAATCTTCGCGCGATACAAAACACAATCGCGCACCCACCGGCAATGACCGAAAGAGCGACTCCAGTCAAAACCATTGGGTCATCTAGTAGATCACGCATAACCCGTTATGTAGGAGGTGCTGAGTTGGAGGGCTGAGTTGGAGGTGCTGAGTTGGAGGCATTGGGCAAGTTGAAATGCGTCAGCTTTTTTGGGTTTGAACTTTGCAGGCGGTAATGTGCTCCATCAAGCTGGCACGCTTATTTTGGTCGGTGTGGACGATCCGACCAAGAGCAGCTTGCCAACTTCTTTCCCGCTCGGTGAACGAATGATAGGGGTGTCCAGCAGCGCCGGTCCAGCTTTGGGAACCCCAAATGTCCGTTTTTTCGTGTTTCACCAGTGAAACGCGATTCGACAGCCGTCATACACCGACGGAAAGCCTGCAAAGACATCGCCAAAATTTGGCGGCTAATTATTGAGGCTTTCCCACGCATCACGTGCGATTGCGAGCCCACGTTCACTTTGCCCGTCGATCTGTACGATCAATGGCACGTGAATCTCTTCACGCATCAGCGACTGAACGACTCGTCGCAAATCAACTTTCCCAGGCAAATGAGTTGCTGCCGTCTGCCCCGCAACTTCACAAGCCATCGTTTCGGGGTCCGTCAGAAAAACGCACGCGAGCGACGAAGCGATCTGTGAGAGTCGTTCGCCAATAGGAAATTCACCATTGAGCATCATCTGCCCGGTGTCGGCTGCCAACGCAAGCTCATGTGGTCCGCTGAGCCATTGCTGAAGCCGCTGGAAATGAGTGACTCTGGAAATCACGTTTCCACGACGCGGTCGAATCGCCAACCGAATGCCTGCGTTATCGGCTTGGTGAATTAGCGCATCGATGCGGACAGCCAATCGTTCCAACTCCGTTTCATTAACGACCAAACCGCCAGCTGCTTCATCATCGTTGGCGAACCCTGATTCAAACACAACCACGTTCTGATCGCGTTGACTGCTGAAGAACTCACTGGTCGCACGAATCAAGCTCTCTATCCAATTTTGTGCCGCGTGTGCCTCCTGATCGCAATGGCTGGCCAAACCAACCGCTTGCCGATTGCAAGGATCGTGTAAGAAGGGTGCGTGAGCATCGACCACCACGCGAACATCAGACTGCTTGGCGGTTTCCGCTAAACGCAACATCTGCTCAGCAAAACGACTGTCGTTTGGATTTAGGCCTGACAAACGTGGCCGAATCGCGACAGAACGAAAACCGATGCGAGCAAGCTCGACTGTCGCCGTCACTTCATCGTGCAGCAACAAACTGATTGTGTGAAAACCCAAGCTCATAGATGAAACCGCCTCATGTCACTCGCAACCGCTTGGCCAACACAATCGCAGGAACGACCAACGCAAAAACAGCAATCGCCCACACACGCCCCGCGCCCAGCAATGCGACTGCCGCAGCCAACGGAATAATCGACAAAATCCCTGTGCGGATCGCATTTTGAATGTTCGCCGGCGTGGGTGAGGCTTGGATCCGCAACGCTCTTAGTGCCACCGGCAATGAAATCAGTCCCACCAGCAGTGGGTAGTCTCGCTGCGGATCGATTCTCCAAGCCGCAGGTTCACCCGACAGGCTAGGACCAAACGCAATGATTCCCATCCCAACCAACGTCACGATAAAACCAGTCAGCAGATTGACGCTACGTCCACCGACGGCTTCACGCCGGGCCATCGTGGTAATGCCCGTGATGTAGACCCCAAAACCGATCGCTAAAAAGAGTACGTGTTTGGGAAACAGTGATTCGCCCACTACAAACGCGATGCAAGGTGACGCCCCCAACAAGAAACTCAGCACGCGACAACTACCCATCGCCGCTGGGGCAAGCGGCGTTTTCTTTAACGGACCGTCGTACAGAACGACCATCACTGCCAGCACCATTGCAACCAGTCCAGGCAACCAAGTCACTTCAAACTGATCCGATGGCAAGAATCCAGAGACAGTCGCTGCCATAATTCCGCTGAAAAGCAGGAACCAGCCGACGAGCTTCGCCTGAGCCAAAGGGATGTCCCCGGCTGGAATCGGGCGTGTGGGACGTTCACGCGTGTCTGACTCGACATCAAACACATCGTTCAGAATCATGCCAGCCCAATACAACTTCATGCCCGCCAAGAGCACCAATGCGAAACGCCCGATCGGAAAGGGCCCATGGGCAACCAGCAAGAACGCCGCGCCCACATCGGCCATGACGGTGAACACGTTGGGCAAACGGACAAGCTGCGACCATGCGGCCAGTGGAGAAACCGATCGAGAAAGAGACTCGTTAGACAAAGTTTGAATTCAGCACATTGGCGAAAGGAAAAAGGGAAATTGATTTGGCGATTGTAGCATTGTTGTCCCGACAGTCCCTGGCGGGTCGGGACAACGAACACACGATCGACACCCCCAAATGGTCAAATTTCAGTCGTTGGAGTCCGATTTCCTTTTTACTACAATAGCGACATGAGCAAACCAACCAATCTTCGCCGTCGTCGTTTTTTACTTCAGTCCCTTGCCGGGTCCATGGCTTTGCCTGGTTTGCCTTCGCTGATGGCCGATTCCATCGGCGGTAACTCGGCGATCCAAGCCGCGCGTGGTGCGGGCGTCGGTGCGCGACGATTCGTAGCCGTCGGCAACTTGCTGGGCTTCCAACAAAAACATTTCTTTCCGGAAACAACCGGCAAAGAATTTGAAGTGACCACGCTGCTGAAACCGCTGGCCGCCAACCGAGAACAGATCACAGTCTATCGTGGATTGGACCACGGAATACTTGGCGGGCATTTCGCCGTTCACACGTTCCTATCGGGTGTACTTCATCACGAGTCAAAGAATCGTCGCGACGGTAATGTCACCATCGATCAGTTTATCGCCGATGAAGTCGGCACCGAAACGCGATTTCCTTCGCTGACGGTTGGCTCCGAAGGTGGCATTCATGGCGGTTGCCAGATGTCGTGGACCAAATCGGGCGTCCGTGTGCCAC
>JBAUHR010000831.1:0-2706 GCA_049680385.1 Rubripirellula sp.
CCATTATTCTGGCACCGAATCTGCTCTGGTTTTCAGAAGCGGTTCCAACGCTTGCAGTCATCCGCTTGATCGGACTCCAAAACCGGACGACTGCTCGGACATTGAAAAATGAGAAACTCCTTCATACTTCTCTCCAGTCGCCATTCCTTTCACATCGTTGTGTTTGCGGTGCTGTTTGGCGTTTCAGTTGGCCCATGTTTCTTGGGAGGGGCGGCGCTGCATGGCGCCGAGGAAACCGACGCAATTGTTCGTGGTGAGGCGATCTATCGTGACGCTTGTGTGCAATGCCATGGCCGGCAAGGCGAAGGAGTCGTTGACTATTATCCGGATCCGCTGGTCGGCGATTCAACGATCAGAGAACTCGCCGAGCTGATTTCGGACACGATGCCGGAAGAAGATCCTGACACTTGTGTTGCTGAGGATGCGGTCGCGGTAGCAACGTTCATTCACCATGACTTCTACAGCGAAGCGGCCCAGGTGCGCCGCCGGCCTCCACGTGCAGCGCTGGCCCGATTGACTGCCGAGCAGCTTCGTCAAAGTCTGGCGGATTTGTACAGCAGCGTCGCGGGAACGGCCTGGCCGGTCAGCGAACGCGGACTAGAAGCGTCCTATTTTCGCGATTCAAGCTGGAAAGACAAAGACCGAAAAATCAAACGTATCGATCCGGTCGTCGACTTTGATTTCGGCAAAGAAAGCCCCGGTGAGGGGATTGATGCCGAAGCCTATCACATCCATTGGTCCGGTTCGCTGAAGGCGCGTGCCACTGGTCGTTATGAAATCATCTTGCGCACATCCTGTTCTTGCACGCTTGAGTTTGGTGTGCACGGTCGCAAATTGATTGATAATCACGTGCAGTCTGAGGGCAAGGAAGAATTTCGCCGAACCCTGCAGTTGACTGGCGGGCGGGTCTATCCGATCGAACTCGATTTGAATCAACGAAAACGTAAAACCGAACAACCGGCCGCTTACGTATCTTTGTCGTGGGTGCCGCCGGGCGGCGTGGAAGAAATTATCCCTGCGGGCGTGTTGTTGCCATCATCAGAACCGTCCGCGTTCGCGTTGCAAGCGAAATTGCCGCCTGACGATAGCTCGTACGGCTACGAACGGGGGACAGCCGTCAACCGTGCATGGGAAGATTCAACAACGACCGCAGCGATAGAGTTTGCGGAGGCGGCCAGCAGTGATCTTTATCGCCACTACCTGCGGAAACACAAAAAAGATTCGGACGAAAATCGCGGTAAGCTGCGGACCTATTTAACGGAGCTTGCCGAAACGGCTTTTCGTGGTCCGATCGACGATCACATACGCGAACTCTACATCAATCGGCAAATCGCCCAATGCGAAGACGACGCCGAAGCGATCAAGCAAGTGCTGCTGATCACGATCAAGTCGCCACGATTCCTATATCCACTGCTAGATGCCGATCGCTCGCCTAGCCAGCGGGCGGCGAACCGTTTGGCGTTGACGATGTTCGATTCGCTGCCTTCCGATAACACGCTGTCGCGGCTAGTTGAAAAGGGCAAGTTGACGGACCGCAAACAGATCGAGCAAGCGGCGTGGGAGATGGTCGACGATTATCGCTGTCAGGCGAAAATTCGCGAGTTTCTGTATCAGTGGTTTGATTTGGCCGAGGTCGAAGAAATCACAAAAGACAACTCGCTTTATCCAGGATTCGATTCCGAGTTGGTCAGCGAGCTTCGCCACTCGTTCGATCGATTTATCGAAGATTTACTCAGCAGTGAAGGCAGTGATTTTCGTCAACTTCTGCAAGCCGATTGGATGTTTACGTCCGACCGGTTGGCAAGTTTTTATGGCGACGCGTGGAAACCCGCCGATAGCGAATCGTCTGACAACGCTGCATCCATCAGACGCAGCGTCCGTGATAGCACGGTCCACGTCGGATTGTTGACTCACCCATTGTTAATGAGCCAGTTGTCGTATCATCGAACCACGTCGCCGATTCACCGCGGTGTATTCTTGACTCGGCACTTGCTTGGCCGTGTTCTTCGTCCGCCAAACGCAGCGTTTTCACCACTGAATCCAAACTTGCACCCAGGTCTGACGACGCGTGAGCGGGTTGAATTGCAGACGGGCGAAGTCAGTTGCCAGGTCTGTCACGTTAAGATCAACGCGTTGGGGTTTTCGCTGGAAAACTTTGATGCGACTGGTGCCTACCGAAAAGTTGACAACAAGAAACCGGTCGACGCGACTGGAAACTACATCACTCGCAAAGACGAAGTGATCAAGTTCGAGGGCGCTCGCGAGCTGGGCGACTTTCTAGCGGGCAGCCATGATTGTCATCGATCGTTCGTAGAATCCGCATTCGAGTATTTTGTAAAGCAGCCAATCGCTGCGTTTGGTCCTCAGCGGGCCGATGAACTGACACAGTTTTTTCAAGACAGCGGGTTCAACATCCGCCAATTGATTGTCGAGATTGCGGTGATCGCAGCCGAAGCAAACAGCGGTGCCGTTACCGGCGCCTAACCTAACACCGCAGCACAACTACCACAGCACTCGTACCGAAACACTCGTACCGAAAAACCGAGGCAGCCTCTGGCTGGCCTGATGAAATAGTTTGAACGCCATCCAAATCCCCAGCCGATAATATTGCCCTCCCGCTTGGAGTATACCTGAGCCGACGGCGCTAGCCGCGGGTTTTGGCACGTAACGATCACAGCCTCTTTATCCGGTACCCGCGGCTAGCGC
>JBAUHR010000832.1:0-2645 GCA_049680385.1 Rubripirellula sp.
GAAAAACACCGCCTGGGCGACGGCCCCATCAGTGGCTGGCTTGTGTTTCTTTTCTTCGCCATCGCCCTGAGCACCGAATGGTTCCTTCGCCGCCAATGGGGCATGGCGTAGCGACGGAGTTGTTTCCGCAAAACGACGCCAGACACTCCGCAGGAGATCGCAAAAGTAATTGGCGAGGATCACCACAAAGCCGCCACGAACCAGCGCTTAGAATTGCGGACGAAAAGACTTGGCCACTATTGCCGTCAACTGGATTCCAGGCACCGTGAAAACCGAATCGTTCGCCATCGAGGCGTCGGAGGCAATCAACGGGCGCGATCAAATTCTGCTGGTAGGATTTGCCGGTATTGACGAATGCCCTCCTCGTTCCACTGGAATGTGTCATGACGTATGCACTTCCTGGAACGATTCCTCACTCAGGGGGCCGATGGAGATTTCGTTGTAACCTCTACAGGACCACGAAATATGATCATCCACTCGAAACGTCAGCACCGAACTCGCCGCCTTTTGCTGGCATTGATGGGTGCCGCATTGATCTCAGGCAATGCGAACGCGGCGGATGTTGAAGTGACAACGGCGGCCGACGCAGGCGCCGGATCACTTCGTGAAGCGATGACAAACGCTGCATCGGGCGATCGGATCGTATTCAACCTGCCTGCTGTATCGACGATCACGCTCGCTAGCGATTTGCCAGCGGTTGCAGGAGACATCTCGTTTAACAACCCTGGCCCAGCTGTTACGATCGATCGAAATGCCTTTGCTGGATTGTCGCTCACTGGGTCACTGGTCGATCCAACGACGCTGACGATCGTGACAGGTGGCATTCCTTCACTCGATGACGATATCATTGCAGGTGCTGCGTCAACAGTGTTCGGCGACGGCACTTTTACTGGCAACCTAAAGATCCCCGGCACACTAGCACCAGGTGCTTCGTCGGAAGCGGGGACGATCGGCACCTTGGCGGTCACGGGCGACCTTGACGTTGCCGGTGCGGAAACGCAATTCGATATTTCGTCGACCACCACGGGCAACACAAGCGACTTGGTTACGGTATCGGGTACGGCAGATGTGACTGGCGCAACGCTGGCGCCAAGTTTCGTTGGCGATCAGTATGCAGCAGGCCAAACGTTCTTAGTGCTCGATAGCGCCAACCCTTTGGTGGGAGCATTTACAAATGAGGCGTCGATTTTCGAACTTCCCAGTAACCCATTTCTCGAAGCGGTCTCGGATGGCGCGTTAGGCGCTGATGACTTTGGATTTGCCATTCGCGACAACGGAGAGAGCTTTACAACGTTGGTCACCGGTTGCAATGCAGTAACTGCCGCAGCGTCCATGGATGAAATGCTCGCTAGCGGAGGAACGCCAGCGGCAATCACCGCGCTACGCGACGGTGGTGAAGCACAGAGCATGCTCGCAATTTCTCAGCTATCGGGCGGAATCTACGCGTCGTTGATCAGCGCCGAAATCAATCATATTCAAAACAATATCGAATCAGTTCGTGACCGAATCGCTGGACAGCGTTTTTATAGTCGCAACGAAACTCGCTTAATGCCTTGGGTTAGGGCCTACGGGCATAGCGGCGAAGTTGACCGAGACGACTGCGACACAGCGGGTTACCGTCACGAGGTCGCCGGCATCGAATTGGGCGTCGGAGTCGATGCCGGGAATGCATTCACCTCTCACTTCTTTGCTCACCTGGGCACAGGAGATTTGTACACGCGAGGATCGGATCAGCAAGCCGAAATTGATTCGTATCGCTTCGGCAGCATCGTTCACGCTCAAGGTGATCTGGCATACCTGATCCTCGCTGGAGGCGCTGGGACACAGCAATACGATGTGACACGGTCGCTCTCAGCATTCGCAGGCTCAACAGCCGCTACCAGCTCCTTTGACGGTGCGTCTACCTTCGGATACCTGGAAATCGGTAGAGACGCATTGGCCGGCGTATCACCCTATGCGGCCTTGCATGGCTCCTTTGTCGAACTAGACCCATTCAGCGAAACCGGTGATCCAGACTTTGCACTCAGCAACGCTGGCACCTCCGGCGAATCGCTTCGCGGAATTCTCGGCGTCTCGTTGCTGGGGAAAAGTCACATCGCAACAACGCGACTTCGCTTTGGTTGGATGCACGAATACTTGGACGAAGCGGAACGCGTCACATCGCAATTCGCAACGGCATCTGCTTCCAACGCGTTGGTCGACCAAGGCGTTAAACCCGGCATTGACTGGGGATTCGTACGGACCCAAGTCGATATCGGTGCATTCTTAGGCGGACAAGCTTCTGTCGCCTACCAAGGGCAATTCAATTCGCGATCCAGCTTCAATCAACTCTTTGCCGGAAGCTACTGGGTCTTCTAGAAAAATCGCCTCTGTGTATCAGCGGATGAAAGTCTGCAGATGCATTAAGCTAGTCCAGTTTAGGCATCATCCGAATCTGTGCCTGCACCCACAGGCTCCAGTTCGGTCGACTCGTCTGGAGCTACGTCAGATGTGTCTTGACTCGTCTCAGATTTCACTTGCGGCTTGAGAGTAACGATCACTTTGTCACCTTCGATACGAATGTCCTCGAACCGCCGCATGGTTTTTGCGTTCTCCGGATTCTTGTACATGTCTTTGGCTAGATTTTCGTTGGCCATGCCATCGAT
>JBAUHR010000833.1:0-4343 GCA_049680385.1 Rubripirellula sp.
CGCTGTCGCAGCGTCCATGCAGGGTGCGCTGTTGTTCGGGACCGACCGACCATCTGCACCAAAACGCGAACGCGTTAGCTTCAAAGAGCTCCAACGCCGGAAAAGAAGCTAATTCCACCGCCGGCAACCTGCGCGTGCGGCAAACCGACTCAGACACCTGCCCGCCATTGCTCAAGATTGCGTCCGGGAACATAATTGCCTGCGTGAGGAACGAGCGGCTGTCATCCCTTGCGATTGTCCGCTTTGAACTATTTGAAACGACTTTCGATCCGCGATTGCAGAGCGAGGCAGGGCCTTTTATGGCTTTTACTGCTCTCGGTCACCTTTGCGCTGACGGGGTTTGTTGGGGTTCCTTCAGCAAAGCCACCCGCAGGCCGGTCTGCCGAGCGTTTTCCTTGCGAGAATTGCCCATGCGGATGCTCCAGCGCCGAATATTGCTGGGACAAGTGCTGCTGCCACACCGACCGCGAGAAATTGGCGTGGGCAGATCGCAATGGGGTGACTCCGCCGGAGTTCCTGGTCGCCAGGGTCAATAAGTCGCGAAGTTCGGTGGCTGCGTCTTCCAAGCCGAGTTGCTGCCATTGCTCAGGCAAGGAAACGGCTACGTGCGAAGCATCCCCAACGGAACGCTCACAAGTGTGTGAATCCGTAGACGAACCACGCACCAAAGCAATCTTGATGTGGAAGGCTGCGGAGTGTCGCGGCATCAGCTACTTCTGGACGATGATGGCTGCCGTTTACGTCGAGCCAGCTCACGTAATTGTCCAGGTTGATCCTCCGCTGCTTGGATGGATCACCTTCTATGACGAGCATGCTTGCTCGCATCTTATAGCTCCGGATCCTCCGATACCGTAGCTCATCTAGGTTTGGCAGTTCTGTCTGCCCAATGAACGAATCCTAGATCCCGCTGCGCGCTAGTCAAATGGCCAAGACGCAGCTGGTTTGCAAGCACGTGCGCCCTCGATACCGCTTCCATCGCCGGAGATCGGCGACGGCTCGTTCCTCACACCAACGTGGTTTTCGTCCCTTTGGCGTGGAAGCGACCTCGATTTGAATGCGCACCGAACTATCCGCAGAAAACTGTTCTGCCGGGTTCGCTACCGGTACGCGCTCACAACGCAAACCAACTCCAAGCCAACATCGAAAAACGAACCATAGCGAATTGAAATATGCAAGAAAACAAGCCTACGCCACGCAGCGCATTCACGCTGATTGAACTCTTGGTTGTGATCGCAATCATCGGCATTCTCGTCGGCCTGCTTTTACCCGCAGTGCAGGCAGCCAGGGAAGCCGCGAGACGAATGAGTTGCGGCAACAACATGAAGCAAATCGTCCTCGCAATGCACAACTACGAGAGTGCACACAAACGTCTTCCAGCCAACTACACCACGGGCTCAAGTATCGCCGGGAACTTTTCTGTATTTGCCCAGCTCGCACCTTATTACGAGCAGGCAAACGTCATCGACTTGATCGATTTTGGAAAGCCACTCGCCGTAGGATGCTGCCCCGGCACACTGGTAACTCCACACGACGTGGCCGCCGCGACACCTCTGGCGTTACTTTCTTGCCCAAGTGAAGCATCCGAACGCTTCTTTTCGGTTACCACACTGTCGGGCCGCGGTCCGACCGAGCGATATGCAGGGACGAATTATGTGATGAATTCTGGTACCGGTGTCGGCACACAATACGACACGCGAGTGCCTACCGATGGAATCCACTGGATTGATGCCGCTGTCGGTTTCAATGCGATCACGGATGGCTTGAGCAATACGGCGGCGTTCTCCGAATCCTTGCTGGGTGTTCTGGAGCAAGCCCCTACAGAGCCTACCAACGACTTTCTCCGGCGCCGAACCATGATGAATGTCCGCTGTGCGTTCATCGATCGGTCGCGGCGGCCAAGCACTCCCGGCATGGCCGGCTACAGTTTGCCAGACGACCCCAGCCAACTCGAGGCGTATACCCGGGCCAGCTCTCTTTTTCGTGGATGGTCAGGCCAGCGCGGAGCCGGATGGATTAACGGCCGAGAGTATTGGACGGGATACACGCACTATCATCCGCCACAAAGTGGAATCCCAGACATGCAAACCTGTGGATGGGGAGTCTTTGGCGCGCGTAGCAACCATCCAGGTGGTGTCCATCTCGCGTTATGTGATGGTAGCGTCCGTTTCGTTAGTGAGTCGATTGACTTGCGGACATGGCGAGCGGTTGGGGCGCGCAACGACGGGCAGGTGCTAGAGGAGTGGTAGCACTTCGCAAACTTTCCACCTACTGGTTTCAAATTCCCAAGTACATTTTTACACCCCAGAGAGTACCAATGAAAACCGCGATCTTCTACTTTGCATTTGCGATCTCATCCCTGTTGGGCGCGATGCGCTCGCATGCCCACGACACCTGGTTGGAGGCCGGTGCCGCGACAGTGCCCGTTGGCGAGTACACGTACGTTGATCTGATGCTGGGAAACCACGGTAATGATCATCGTGATTTTAAGCTGGCCAGTAAGATTACGCTTGATCCCTGCACCCTGAGCGTGGTCGATCCCACGGGTAGCACGCTAGATTTGAAATCCGCAATCACCGACATGGGCCATGCTGAGAAGGAGGGATTCTGGACAGCGAAGTATGTGTTTGCAAAGCCTGGGCTTCATCGCTTTGTACACACACTCGATACGCTTCATCGAACGACAAGGGCGATTAAGTCCGCAAAGACATTCGTCATGGCAACCGATGGCGTGGGAAACAGCATTGACTCGGCCAACCCTGACCTCTGTCACGGGTTTGGTCTTGAGCTGGTCTTGAAAACTCCCTTTGCGACCATCGAGGCTGGACGGCCAATCGAACTACACGTCATGCGGTCCGGCAAGCCTTTTCCAGAGGCACGGGTGACCTTCGTTCCGCGTGGGACAACCCTAGCTGAGGAATTCGATTCCGATTATGAGCGAATCAGTGATTCCGAGGGGCACGTCCAGTTTGTGCCCAAGGAGGGCAATATGCTGTTTGCCATTGTCCACCATATGGCAGAAGGGGAATCCGGAGACGGCTACGAGAACACGCACTACTCAGCCGCCATGGTCATCCAAGTTCCCAACAAGGCGATCAATCATCGCTAAGCTCTTTGTCCTCGCAGTCGTCGATCAAACGGTTTTGACAAGCGCAGCTTAGGAATCGCTTTATGTCTTCAATCATGTTTTCGATCCTGGTCATCATTTCCACTGCGGTGGAAACATGGCCCTCGTTTTTGGGACCAGGTCCCTCAAGTCTTCGGTCGTCGAATTTACCTTTGGAGTGGACGCCGACCGATGGTGTGCAGTGGATGGTAGAGGTGCCCGGCCACGGCCAATCGAGTCCAGTCGTTTGGGGCAACAAGCTTTTTGTCACCAGCGTCGAGGGGGCGCAGAAGGACATATACCACGTCACATGCCTGGATGTCCGCGATGGTAAAAAGGTCTGGTCGCATCGACTGAAGAACAGCGTGCCTGTTGCGAACAGCTACTATGTCAGCCGTGCTGCGCCAACGCCCACGGTCGATGTCGAGCGGCTTGTCGCATTCTTTGAAAGCGGTGACTGTGTGGCGTTGTCACATGATGGCGACGTACTTTGGCAACGTGACCTAGCAGCCGACGAAGGGCCTTTCATCGCTGAGTTCGGTTTGGGTGCCTCGCCGTGCCAAACCGACGACGCGATCTTCGTATTGCTCGAGCACGATGGACCGAGCTGTTTACTTGCGCTGGACAAATCAACCGGAAAGAGTCTGTGGAAGACCAAACGCAAGTCCACGCGGAGCTGGAGTTCGCCTTCAATCGTCCGAGTTGAAGGTATGCCACAGATCGTCGTTAGTTCCGGAGGCGGCGTGGATGGCTACAACCCGAAAAGTGGCGAAAAGCTTTGGACACTCGAGGACATCGGTGGAAACACTGGTTGCACGCCCATCGACTGTGGCGACGGGCGTTTTCTCGTCGGAGCTTCGCCGGGCCGCAACGGAGAGAACGCAGGCTCCGCCGCCCAGTCCAATTGCCTTGTGCAAGTTACCAATGACGGAAGTGGCTATTCTGTAAGGAAGCTTTGGGTTGCCGAGGGAGCATTTCCTTCATGGGCGTCCCCCATCATGCATCGAGGTTTGGCCTACTGGATTAATCGCTCTGGTGTCGTTTATTGCTTCGACGCTGAAACCGGCGAGAAGGTGTTTACCGAACGAACGAAGCAATCTTGCTGGGCAACTCCGTTCGCAATTGATGATCGGATCTACCTTTTTGGGAAGGACGGGGTGACAACGGTTTTGAAGGCGGGACGCGAATTTCGAACGCTGGTGGAAAACGTGACGTGGAATCCCGAAAGCCTCCCGGCGGA
>JBAUHR010000834.1:0-38685 GCA_049680385.1 Rubripirellula sp.
TTCTTCGCGCTGACGACGACCTTCGTCACCCGATGCGAATGAGCCGTCATCTTGGCGATGGCGTTCTTTCAGCTCGATCCACAAATCGCAAACCGTCGGCAGCGCCGGCTCGCCATCGCCGATGATCATGACATCAAAATAGTCCGCCATCGGTTCGGGGTTTTGGCAACACGGACCGCCCGCCAACATCAACGGATCGGCCATCGTTCGGTCGACCGACATCATCGGGATGCCGCCCAGATCGATCATCGTCAACACGTTGGGGGCACTGATTTCGTACTGCAGCGACAAACCGATCACGTCAAAATCAGAAAGCGCCGTACACGTTTCCAGACTGTAAAGCGGGATGTCGTGCTCGCGCAGTTTCGCTTCCATGTCAGGCCACGGGGTGAACACACGTTCGGCGCACCAATCGTCACGGCGATTCATCATCGAATACAGAACCTGCAACCCATGGTGGCTCATCCCGATCGTGTAGGCGTCGGGAAATCCGAGACACAGCTTGCCTCGCAGCGCCGAGTGATCCTTGACAACAATGTTCCGCTCGCCGCCGACGTACTGGGCCGGAGCCTGGACGTGGGGCCAAACGCGAGATTCAAGAAGTCGGCGTCGTTGTTGGTTGATCATTTTCGGGAATTCTCGACGTGGATCTCGACGTGGACCCGCGACTCCGCTCGCGGGACGTGAACTGCAAAGCAGTTCAAAGCAAAAAAGGGTACACCCTGCGAGCGAAGTGTTTGGTCGCAGGGCCACAAGGGTTGCCCGGCAGGATGTAAAAAACGGCTTGCTGGGCTAAAGTGTGTCCCAACAGCCCCAGTCAATGCAAGGCAAAGTGAAAAGGTGAACGACGGTGAGTGAATTTGAAGTGGTCGGAAAGGTCAGCGATTTTGAAGACAACGTGGGCCAAGCGGTTCCTGTCGACGGCCGCATGGTGGCCGTTTTCCGCAAAGGCGACGACTGGTACGCGATCGACGATCTGTGCCCGCACATGGGCGCATCGCTGGCCGAAGGGCACGTCGACGACAAGACAGTGACCTGTCCTTGGCACGCATGGCGATTCTGCATCAAGGATGGAACGTGGGAAGATAATCCGCGAGTCAAAGTCGAAACGTTCGAAGTCAAAATCGAAGGCGACGACGTGATGGTTCGAGAAATCGAAAAACCGAAGTCTGACGACGCCAGCGACGGCTGATCCCCCAAACGACAACGTTGTCTTGGACAGCCGATTCGGGCTACCAAGTCTCGCCGCGCAGTCGGGCGATCTCCATGGCGTCTTTGTCGCCGCGTCCGGACAGGCAAACGACCAAGTGTTCCTTGGGCGACATTTCCGCTGCGATCGTCATCGCTTTTGCAATCGCATGCGAAGTTTCCAGCGCTGCGATGATCCCTTCGGTACGAGCAAGCTTGTCGAACGCCGCCATCGCTGCGTCGTCGACGCATTCGACGTAATCGACTCGCCCGGTGTCTTTCCAATAACTGTGTTCGGGGCCGACACCGGGGTAATCGAGTCCCGCGCTCATCGAGTGGACATCGCATGTTTGTCCGTCGTCGTCTTGCATCACATAGCTGTAACTGCCGTGCAGCACACCGGGCCGACCGAACGTCAACGGCGACGCATGGTCCCCTGCTTCGTGCCCACGACCGCCCGCTTCGACGCCGACCAAACGCACGCCTTCGTCTTCGACAAAGGGATAGAACATTCCGGCAGCGTTGGATCCGCCACCGACACACGCGACCACGCAGTCGGGCAGTCGCTCGAACGAATCGCGGCATTGCTCGCGCGTCTCGCGGCCGATGATCGCTTGAAAGTCACGAACCATCATGGGGAACGGGTGCGGACCGATCACGCTGCCGATGATGTAGTGAGTATTCTCGACCGACGACATCCAGTCTCGCATGGCTTCGTTGACGGCGTCACGCAGCGTCTTTGATCCGCTTTCGACCGGACAAATGTCGGCCCCCATCAACTTCATGCTGAACACATTTGGCTTTTGTCGGCGAATGTCTTCGCTGCCCATGTAGACCGTGCAGGGCAAACCAAAGTGAGCGCATGCGGTCGCGGTCGCAACACCGTGCTGGCCAGCGCCGGTTTCGGCAATCACGCGAGTCTTGCCCATCCGTAGGGTCAACAGGGCCTGGCCGATGGTGTTATTGATCTTGTGAGCACCGGTGTGGTTGAGGTCTTCGCGTTTTAACCAGATCTGGGCACCGCCAACGTCCTCGCTCATCCGTTTGGCGTGATACAGCGGGCTGGGCCGGCCGACAAATGTTTTCAACAGTCCGGCGAGTTCACGCTGGAAATCGGGATCTTTTTTGGCCTTTTCGTATTCTTCGGAAAGCTGATTGAGCGCTCGCGTCAACGTTTCGGGCACAAATCGACCGCCAAACTCGCCAAACCGGCCCTGAGCGTCAGGAACGGATGCGGTTGCGTGCTCGGGCGAAGCAGAAGTACTCATATCGTGGCTATTGGGGTGGGCGTTGGTGTTGGCAGCATCGGTTTAATCTTAGTTGAACCTCGATTCTCGCTCGCACATAACATTCGGTCAACGCGATGGTTCCCCCATCGGTCCGGCCAACGCCAATTCGCCGCTCTCGGGGCATCAATTTCAGTGGCACCGCCAACCCGCCGAAATCATGGTCCAATAGGAATCCGATTGCATAAATTTGCCCGCGAAATCAGCGATCGACACCAAAAACCTGCATCAACCTCCCCCCCTAATCCCTAATCCCTAATCCCTGTCACCTGTCACCTGTCACCTGTCACCTACTCAAGTGCCCGAACTTCCCGAAGTCGAAACGATGCGTCGCGGAGTGCTGCCGATTGTCGGCAGCCG
Organism: Rubripirellula sp.; assembly: GCA_049680385.1. Lineage (GTDB taxonomy): Bacteria > Planctomycetota > Planctomycetia > Pirellulales > Pirellulaceae > Rubripirellula. The sequence continues at coordinate 2,835 of JBAUHR010000834.1, forward strand.
CGTCGAATCCGTTGATCGACCACCCTGTTTGCGACGACCGATCCAAATTCGTCCTCGGATCGACGCGATCGACCGGCGGCTTCGTGGCCGTACCGTGTCCGACATCGGCCGTCGTGGTAAACGCGTCATGATCCAGTGGGATGACGGCCAAGTGATGGTGATCGAGCCTCGAATGACGGGACTGGTGTTGCTGGCCGACCCGCCGACGACCGAGCACCTACGGCTTCGAATCGTGCTGTCGGGCGGACCCTGTGAACAACTGTTGTTCTGGGATCGCCGGGGGCTGGGCACCGTGCGGTTGCTGCATCCCAGTGAAGTCGCGTCCGTCGTCGACGCCAAACTTGGCATCGACGCGCTGCAAATCACCGCGGATCAATTGCGAACCAAACTGTCGGCCAGTCGTCGTGCGATCAAAGTTGCGCTGCTGGATCAATCTGCCGTCGCCGGGATCGGAAACCTGTACGCGGCCGAGATCCTTTATCTCGCTGGCATCGACCCGCGAACCCGTTGCGACAAGCTGACCAAACCGCAGTGGTCGCGAATCGTGGCGGCGACAGGCAAGGTGTTAGAATTGGCGATTGATTACGAAGGCAGCACACTGAGCGACGGCACCTACCGCAACGCGCTCAACAATGCTGGCGGCTATCAAAACTATCACCGTGTCTACGACCGAGCCGGAAAACCGTGCCTGAGATGCGGCGATGCCGAAATCCGGCGGATCGTCCAGGCCCAACGCAGCACGTTCTTTTGCCCGAATTGCCAGCGAAAAAGCGGGCTGCATCCCTCGGCCAGCGTCGAAATTAACTGAGCCCCACCGGCACCAGCGTGCCTGCCATTATTGAATTGGTCCAATGGGCTAGAATGTGGGCAGCCGAAAAATCATTCCCAAAGCGTCTTTATGAAAAAATCTATCAACCGCCGCGACTGGATCCGCACTGCAAGTTTGCTGACGGCGGCTGGCGGCCTTGGATCCGCAGGTTCCCCCCGTTCCTTGAACGCTGCTGAAACCGATCGGCGTGGCAACTGGAACGACTCGATCGCCAAGGGCCTCGATTGGCTGGCCCGAACTCAGTCCTCGCGCGGCCAATGGAACACCCAGGTCTATCCGACGGCGATGGCAGCCCTTGCCGGCACGGCGATGATCGCCAGCGGCAGCACGACGACTCAGGGACCGTATGCCAAGGAACTCGCGCGAGCCTCTGACTACTTGATCAGCAAGTCTCGCGACAACGGTTTGATCGGCGACCCGCAAACCGATTCACGGTACACCTACGGCCACGGTTTTTCGATGCTGTTCCTGTCGCAAATCTTGGGCGAAGAAGGACTGATCGATCGCCGCGAAGAATTGGTGCAAGTCCTGACCAAAGCGGTCGAGTTCAGCGGCAACGCACAAACGGCCGCCGGCGGCTGGGGATACGTGTCGGCTCGCGAGGGCAACGATTTCGATGAGGGCTCGACCACGATCACCCAGGTCCAAGGTCTTCGTGGTTGCCGGAACGCAGGCATCCCAGTCAGCGGCAAGGTCATCGACTCGGCCAAGGATTACATCTACGGATGCAAGAACCCCGATGGTGGCATCAGTTACAGCAGCCGGCAAAAAGGCAGCAGTCGTCCGGCAATCACCGCCGCAGCCCTGGCGGCTCTTTACAACGCCGGCGACTACGACAGCCAACACGTTCCCGAAATGCTGACGTACACGAAAGAACAACTGCACGACATCAGCGACGGGACTCGCGCGTTTGGCCACTGGCATTACACGTACTTGTACTACAGCCAGGTCGTTTACCGCCAAGGCGACGAATTGTGGAAACCGTTTCGCGATCGCCTTTACGATCGCATCGTCAGCGAACAACGACCGGACGGTTTCTGGGAAGGCCAAATTCATCCGGTCTACGTCACCGCATGCAACTTAATCATGATGCAAATCGATCGCGGATACCTGCCGATTTACCAGCGCTAAAGACGACCGAAGCGGTTGTTTCTTGGACACAATCTCACGCAACTTGCAATGCTATGTGCCGAACTGATCGCGGTTGTTGGGCTTCGCTGTACACCATTGTCGGTGGCCTGCTGCTGACGATCGGCTGCAGCCAACAACCATCAGTCAATCCCACAGCGAGTCCAGCCGAACGCGAACCGGACAAGGCAGCATCCGCAACGACCCCCGACGGCGAAGCCCGCCGACTGCTCGATCAAGGCGACCTTGATGCCGCCGAAAATCATGTCCGCGTAATCTTGTTGCAATCACCCAACGATCCCGAAGCACTGTTGTTGTCCGCTGAAATCAACGTTGCTAGGCAGCGTTACCAGCAAGCGATCCAAATCGCGGCGATGATTCCTGCGACCGATCCACAGTTCAGTCGATCGCAATTCGTCATCGCCGACTGTGTTACGAAACTTGACGGTGATATCGAAGGGTCGGAGGACTTGGCGTGGCGAGCGATGGAACACACCCTGTCGAATCCGTCGCAACCGAACTCGGTCGCCTCGAGCATGTCTGACGCACTTGCGATCCGCCGCTGCTTGATCACGATTCTGAACCGACGAGGCTACCGCAGTCGTGCCTGCCAACATGTTGAAGTCTTGTGCAAAACTGGCCAAGCCCATTCGCCAGAACTGCTCAGCTTGGTCGCCCGGCGAAACGCTTTTCCCAATCGAGACACGCAGGCATCTGACGACATCATCCAGGCCGAGCAGTCCAACGGTCCGCTGGCGATCGCCCGTCGCTTGCATACCAACCGGCACTACGCCGACGCCTACCAAACTCTGTTGCCGCAGCGAAAATCGAGATGGCTGCATCCCGAACAAGCTGCACTATTTGGAACGATTCTGGCCGATCAACAAGCTTGGAGCGAAATTCCCGGATGGGCAGTTTCGTGCCCGCAGAACGCGGACCGATACAGCGAGTACTGGTCGGCAATCGGATCATGGTTCTTTGCCGATCAGCAGATCGAATTAGCCACCGGATCGTTCTTGAAAGCCGTGGAAATCGACCCCTCCAGTTCGGTTGACTACAAGCGACTAGCTCGTTGTGCCGAAAAAACCAACACCGGCGTCGCCCCTGAACGCTTCGCCGAACGGGCGATGCAGCTTGATCGCATGCAGGCAATCATGGTGATGATCGAGCAGAACCCGAACTCGATTGAATTGCAGTCCGAGATGGCAAAAAAGTGGTTGGAACTTGGGCGGCCGCTGGAATACCTGCAGTGGACAGCAAACGGCGAAAACCTGGCTCCGCAACAAGTCGCGATGATCGCACGCAAGCGGCAAGACCTACTCGCTCGCCGCGATTTTTTCGAAATGCAAGACAACGATGCGCGAATGCAAATCAGTGATCAACGGTTCCCGCCGCCCAGCAGCGAACAACTTGCAACCGCATTTCGCAGCCTATCGACCAACATCGTCGCCGCGAAAACACCTGATGCTCCGGCGAGTTCATCCGTTATCCATTTTTCGGATGTTGCCGATGCGGTCGGGATCCAATTCGAGTACCTGAATCGATCACCGCGAACCCTAAAGTACTTTCGATTGCACGAAACGCTTGGCGGTGGCATTTCGGTGATCGATTTTGATTGCGATGGCAATCCAGACTTTTACTTGGGGCAAGGATCCGGTGACCCGCCCGACGTTGTCGGCGACCAATCCAATCGGTTGTTTCGCAACTTGGCAGACCAGTTCAATGACGCAACCGCGGTCGCCGGACTGACCGACCATGGCTACACGACTGGACTTGCTGCGGGCGATGTCAACCAAGATGGATTTCCCGATCTGGTGATCGGCAGCTTGAGACAAAACCGTTTGTTGATCAATCAAGGCGACGGAACGTTTGTCGATTCATCGCACCGACTCGGTAACGCGCCGCCCCTGTACACCGCTTCGCTTGCGATCGCTGACGTGACTGGCGACGGACTTCCGGATATCGTCGAAACCAATTATGTCGACGACACCAACCTGTTTCAATCTCGCGTCAAACCCAACAACCGTCTGCCGTCCGGTATCTCGCCGTCTCAGTTCGCCAATGCCCCGGACCGAGTCTTCGAAAACCAAGGCGACGCTTCCTTCACATCAACGACGCTGGAAACCGAAGGCGAAGAGCCGGCAAGCTCGCTGGGCGTGGTCATCACCAACATCGATTCGGAACTTGGCAATGAGATTCTGATTGCGAACGATGTTTGGCCCAATCGATTATGGAAACGTAATTCGACAGCGACATGGAACGAGTCTGCCTCGGTCGACGGCATCGCGTTTGATTGCAACGGAATCGCTACTGCCGGCATGGGTATCGCATCCGGCGACTTTGACGCCGATGGCAATCTGGACTTTCACATCACGAACTTTTGGGAGCAATCATCGAGTCTGTTTCTGCAGAGATCGCCCGGCACATTCACAGACCTTGCCCCCCGATACAACTTGGTCGGCCCAACATTCGCAATGCTCGGTTTCGGGACTCAATCATTGGACATCAATCGCGACGGTTGGATGGACCTGATGATCTTGAACGGTCAGATCGAAGACTTTTCAGACGCTGGCCATCCGTTTCGGATGCAGCCCCAGTGTTTTCTCGGTACCGGCGGGCGAATGAATGAAACGCCGATCGAAGACCCCTCGGGATACTTCCATCGCAAACAACTTGGCCGCACCCTGGCGCGCGTGGATTGGAATCGTGACGGTCGATGGGACTTTGTGGCCAATCATCTAGATGCTCCGTTGGCGCTGCTGGAGAACCAGACGGAATCCACCGGACACTGGATACAATTTCAGTTGGTCGGCGTCGAATCGGAACGCGACGCCATCGGTGCCCGCGTGGTTGTTCGCTGTGGTGACACATCGCGGTCGACGTGGCGAACCGCTGGCGATGGCTATCTTTGCAACAACGAACCAGTTGTTGACGTTGGGTTAGGCGACCACGAATCGATTAGTGATGTCACCATCCACTGGCCCAGCGGCAGCACACAAACGATTACAAACATCGCGGTTGACCACCGCTACGTGATCGTCCAGGACCAACCCGGCGTGATGAAAACCGAACTCAGTGCCCACTAGCGAGCACCTTTACTCAGCGATGTCGTATGCGAACATCAAATCTTGGTCACGAATGATCAACATCCCGTCGGCGATGATTGGGTGCGCCCAGATGGCGCCTTTGCCTCGCGGCAAATTCGTTTGTTGCGGCAACTTTAGCTGGCCGGCTAACTTCCATCCCTCGCGATTCGGATCGACCAGGAACAACGAACCGTCTTTGTCGTAATAGCAGTACAGGCGACCATCGGCATACGCGATCGAACCGCTGCCACCGCGTCCCGTTTTCTCTTCCCACAGGGTTTCACCGGTAGCTAGGTCTTGCGCCATCCAGACGCCACCGTTGGCTTTTGTGAAACCGTAGATCACCCCATCGACCAAAACCACGCCGCCATGGTGGTTCTGCATCGTCTTTCCGCTCAAGTGATAGACCGAGACCGCGTCAACACCGCCCTGCCCTTCACCGTCGGGTTTGGTTTCTTTCAGTTCCAACAGCGTGTTGCCCGAACCGTAGTCGCTGGTGTGGTACAGATAATTACCGCTGATGATGGGCGTCGGAATCACCGCAACTCCGTTACCAGTCGATTCATCAGAGAAAACCAGATCGCCCGACTGGCAATCAAACGCCAACAGACCAGGCTTACTGGCCGTGACGTAGAAATCGGTTTCACCGACACTGGCTTTGATTGGCGAGACATAATGCGCCGGCGAGTCACTGCCTTTGCTTTGCCAAACCTGACTGCCGTCTTTTCGATCGACAGCAATCATGAAGTTCGATTCACCAGGCGTCACCACGACTCGGTCGCCGTCGATCAACAGCGACTCGCTGTAGCCCCACATCGGAATCTTTCCGCCGAACGACTGGACAACGTCAACTTGCCACTGGACCTTGCCCGTCGCTTTTTCGATCGCCGCGAGCGTCCCAATGTCTGACAACACAAAGACTTGATCACCATCAACGGTCGGCGTGCTGCGAGGTCCACCGCCCCAGCCGTGGCTGTAATCATCACCGTTGCTGGCGCGAGAAACGTTTGTCTTCCAGACCAACTTGCCCGTCGTGGCATCCAGGCAGATCGCGAAACAATCGGTCGCGTCGGATCCCAGCGTGAAGAGCCGACCGTCCACAACCGCAGCCGTCGAATAGCCTCGGCCAAGGTTTTCTGCCTGCCACTTGATTTCGGGCCCTTCGGCTGGCCACGATCCCATCAGCTTTTGCTTGGCGGCGTGGCCATCGCGATTCGGGCCTCGCCACTGTGGCCAATCGGTGTCCCCAGCGATGCTGGGAAACGAGCCGAAATGAGCCGACAGACCAAACAGACAGACCAACAGCAACGAAGGCGCGTGACGCAATTTCATGGGCGACAAAGCAGAGATTAAGTTCAAGGCGGGAAGATTTGGCGGGACGGCAAGAACCTGATTGTAGCAACACTCAATCGACAATTGATCGAGAAACATCGCTGGTTTGCAAGATCACCATGTCTCGGTACCGCCCGCCCTGAACCAACAGTTCCTCGTGAGTTCCGGTTTCGAGGACTTCGCCATCGCCCAGCACCACGATTTTGTCAGCGTTCTTGATCGTGCTTAACCGGTGGGCAATCACAAACGCAGTCCGACCCTTTAGCAGATCTGCCAGACTCGTCTGGATCATCCGTTCACTCTCGCTGTCCAGATTGCTGGTCGCCTCGTCAAGAATCAGGATTTTCGGATCCGCCAGAATCGCGCGAGCAATTGCTAGTCGCTGACGTTGTCCGCCCGACAGTTTGACGCCGCGTTCGCCGATGACCGTGTCGTAACCTTCGGGCATCTTGCGAATGAATTCGTCGGCCGCAGCCGCAGTCGCTGCTGCGATCACTTCGGCATCGGTCGACCGACGTCTCGCGTACGCGATGTTTTCGCGAATCGAACCGTCAAACAAAAACACGTCTTGTTCGACAATGCCAAGCAGGCTGCGATAACTGGACAATTCAATATCACGAAGGTCTCGGCCATCCAAACAGATGCTGCCCGCCGTTGGATCGTAAAACCGCGCGATCAGATTCGTCAACGTTGTCTTGCCGGCACCGCTGCGCCCGACCAGCGCCACCGTTTGCCCCGCCTCGACCTCGATCGAAACATCACGAAGTACCGTCGGCTTGGTTTCGGGGTAGGCAAACGTAACGCCGCGGATCGAGATCGCGCCACGGACGTCGGCCCGTCTGAGTGATTTGGCAGTTCCGCGAGTCGGCAGTTCGTCCTCGATTTCAAGGACGTCGAGAACTCGGTCGAGTCCCGCCAAATTGTTTTGGAATGTCACCGCGCTGCCCGCGATCGTCGCCAGAGGCCCCAACAACATCGTCAAGTAAACCAAGAACATCATCAGGTCACCAAGCGTCAATTGACCTTCGATGATTTGGTAACCGCCATACAACAACAGCCCGGTCGAAGCCAAGGGAATGATGACTTCCCAAATCGTTTCAATGATGCGCGTCCACCACCACGTGAACAACTGTTGCCGGACCAGAAAGTCACCTTCGCGAACAAACCGCGATGATTCGCTGCGACTACGCGAGAACGTGCGGACGACGCGAATACCGCCGAACGTTTCAGTCGCACCCGCATCGATCTTCTGACGTTGCTTTCGAATGTCTCGGTACAGCGGACGAATCCGGTTGATCCAAGTTCGATGCGTGACCCAAACGATCGGCAACAGCAACAAACCACAGATCATCAATTTCCAGTCGACCAACATCAAAATGATCAGGCTGCCAACAAACTGGACAATCGCCCGCCAAGGGTTGTAAAGCATGCTGAAGATCAACTCAGACACACCGCCAGCGTCCTCGCGAATCAAACTCGCCACGCCGCCGCTTTTCATGTCATAGACACGGTGCAGCGGTAACCGAATCGCGTGGTCGAAAACACGGCGACGAATCGAAATCTGGGTTTGATTGACTGCCTTGGTCGCCGTCCAGCGACTGATCAGCGAAACCACCGTCCCCAGTGCGGTGACCAGGACCACAACACCCGCGATCGCGTAGAGCAGCCCCATTTGTGATTGCGGATGCGGCAGCGCCTCGATCCACATTGGCAACGGTTTGGGCGGCGTCGTCAGTGCCGAATCGATCGCCAGCTTTGTCCCAAAAGGCGGGATCAACTGCAATCCGATGCCCAGGGTCAAGAACATCAGCGACGTAACGATTTGCCCGCGATGCCCGGCAATCAGTCCATAAAAGGCTTTGAAAAGCTCCCAGAATTTCCGTTCTCGCGTCCCCAACTTCTTGGGGTTACGATCGCTGTGCGGATTGCCAGTCGGCCGCTCTTTCGCCGCATTTCGCGCGCGGACGGTTTCGCGGTATTCATCAAAACGGCTGCTGCTGGGATCGGTAGGCATGGTTTAGTGGTAGTGCCGAATCGTGATTTCGGCAAGGGATGCCCGCTTCGGTCGGTCACCGTTCCATCGCCCACCCGCTCTGCGGCGACTCGCTAAGATAACCGTTTTCCCGCCCGCCGCGCGCGACACAAGCAAGCCCTATGACGCCGATCGACTACTTTGTGCTGGTCACGTACTTCGCAATCATGATTGGGATCGGATTGTGGGCGATGCGTGGCGTCAAGAACCAAGAAGATTACTTCATGGGCGGGCGCGGCTTTGGCAAGCTGCTGCAAACCTTTGCTGCGTTTGGTGCCGGCACCGGCGCCCACGAACCGGTGACCGTTGGACGCACCGGATGGACCAGTGGGCTAAGCGGTGTTTGGTCGGCGCTGATGTGGCTATTCGTGACGCCGGTCTACTGGATCACGGCGGTGTGGTATCGCCGCATGCGACACATGACGCTTGGTGACTGGTTTGTCGAACGGTACGAATCGCGAGCACTCGGTGCGGCGTACACGCTGTTCGCAATCGTGTTCTACATGTTCTATTTGTCGACGATGTTTTCCGCGATTGCGAAATTCGCGGTGCCGCTGTTGGGCGTCGAAACCGGATGGTTCGGCTACGATTTAAAATACACATTGATTCCCGTGATTGCCTTGGTGGTGATCGGCTACGGAGTGCTCGGTGGCTTGGCAGCGGCCTACGTGACCGACTTGATCCAGGGCGTTTTCATCATCCTGTTGTCGGTCATGCTGATCCCGTACGGATTGTGGGCGATTGCGGCCAAATTCGGTGCCGCGGGCGAAGATAGTTTGATGGATGGTTTTCGAATCATGCACGCACGAGTCTCGGACGATTACTTCAATCTGTTCGCCGGCCCCAGCAGCGGCGAGTTTCCGATTCAGTACATCGTCTCGCTTTCCGTATTGGCGATGGTTGGCATCGTCGTCCAGCCACACTTCATCGCTACCGGCGGCGGATCGGCAAAAACCGAAGACGAAGCTCGAATCGGTTTGGTGACTGGCAATTTTCTGAAACGACTGTGTACGGTCGGTTGGGCGCTGACCGCACTGATCGCGTTGGCATTGCTTGCCGACAGCCCCGAAATTGCCGGCGATTCCGACAAGGTTTGGGGCGTCGCGGCCAGAGAAATCCTGGGTCCACTCAACATGGGGCTTGTCGGTCTGATGTTGGCATGCCTGTTGGCCGCCATGATGAGCTCGGCCGATTGCTACATGATCGTGACATCGGCGTTGGTGGTGCGAAACATCTATGCCCCCTACATCAATCCGAATGCGGACGAAAAGAAGTACGTTTTGGTTGGCCGATTGACGGGTTTGATCATCATCATCGGTGCGTCCGTGGTGGCGCTGCGTTTCTCGGACGTCTTTGGGCAATTCAAGATGGCAATGGAGTTGCCGATTCTGTTCGCCGCTCCGTTTTGGGTGGGCATGTATTGGCGACGGGCGACGCGAACAGCCGTTTGGGCAACGATGGCGTTTTCGGTTCTGTTCTTTTTTGTGCTGCCACCGATCGTCCCTCGGCTGATGCCAAACTTGGCGAAACAAGAATCACTCGCCGCGACCACCGAAGTGGTTCGCACGACCATTAAGCGAACAGCCACTGAATCCGATGTCGCCCGCCATGAAGCGTTCATGGCAGCCAAAAAATCGATTGAAGAATCCGGTGGCGACATCGCCGTGCTTGGCTCGGAACCAGCCGATGCGGATGTTGGCCAACCGATCACAATGGTGTCCCAAACAGGCGGCAAGTCGATTTTCTGGACCGACAGTGGCTCACTGAATCTCGATTTTTTGGTCTACGATGCGATTGGCATTGATTTGTCGGGGGCCTCGAAAGCGACATTAGAAACGTTGCGTCTGCCGTCGCGAGTTCTGTTGCCGTTTGCGGTACTGGTGTTGGTCAGCTTGGTGACCCGGCGGGGAACCGACCAAGCACTGCATCGGTACTTTGCCAAGATGAACACACCTGTTGTCGCCGACCCGATCGCCGATCGCGAGCGTCTCGAAGCCGCCTACGCGGGCGAGCAATCGACTCGCAAGATCTTCCCCAACTCTGATCTTGAATTTGCTTGGCCGACGATCAAAGACGTGGTCGGGTTTACGGCGTGCTGTGGGGTCTGTGCCGTTGTCATCGGGCTGCTCGTTTGGCTAGCCAGCATTGGTGCGACAACCCCTTAAAACCATCCTGACCAAAACCATCCTGACCAAAACCATCCTGCCCATAAGATCGTTCTGCCAATCATTACTGTTCACCGTTTATCTTGCTCACCAAAGGTCTCGCCATGCGTTTAACCCTCTTTTGCTTCGTTGCCTTGCTGGCGACCTTTGCCATCGCCGAATCGCCTTCGTTTCCGCTAGCGGCCAAACGAATTTTGGTCCTGGGTGACTCGATCACCTATGCCGGGCACTACGTTGACGTGATTGACGCAACCGTGCATGCCAACGGTCACTCACCCGAGATCATCAACTTGGGATTGCCCAGCGAGACCTGTAACGGGCTAACTGAACCTGACCACCCGTTCCCGCGGCCCAATGTCCAAGATCGCATCGACCGCGCGCTGGCGATGATCAAACCGGACGTTGTCATGGCCTGCTATGGAATGAACGATGGCATCTATCATCCGTTCAGCGAAGAACGTTTCGAAGCCTACAAGAATGGCATCAATCAAATCATCGACAAGGTCCACGCCAGCGGCGCCAAGTTGGTCCTGCTGACGCCGCCTCCGTTTGATGCGGTGCCCGTCCGTGCCAAAGGAAAACTTGCCCCCTTGGACGCTGACGAATTTGGCTTCAAAACGGTCTACGAGAACTACGACCAAGAGGTGATCAAGAAATACGCCGACTGGATCATGCAACAATCCGACCGCGTTGAAATGGTGGTCGACTTGCACAGTCCGATCACATCGTACTTGGAAGCCAATCGCGCCATCGACCCGACTTACACGGTCGCTCCCGATGGCGTTCACGCGTCCGCCGAAGGTCACCAAATCATCGCCGACGCGATTCTGGATGCTTGGGGCCTAGCCGATCGCGAGACGGCCGACGAAGCCAACGTAAAAAACACGGCCAAGCGTCAAGCGATCATGAAGGCGGCGTGGTTGTCGGAGGTCGGTCATGATCGCCCCGGCATGAAAGCCGGTTTGCCAGTCGCCGAAGCGCAAAAACAGGCCGATCAGATCAAGTGATCGACAAACATGACGCCGCTACGAGCTAGCACTGCGGTAACTCAACAGTGCCCGGCGGAACACCCATCGGCTAGCGACGAGACTTAGAACCGTCGCAACCAACGCCCAACCCACCAACATCCATTCTTCGTTGGTTCGTGGACTGATCGGCTTGGCGATCAAACGCGCCGGCACGTTGACGACCAACAACACGGGAATCACGAACGTGAAAAAACCGTACATCGGCGTTCCCCATCCACGGTTGTACATTTCCATCGGATAGCGACTGAAGTTGGTGATGTAGAACCAGAAATTGTAGAGCGTTTGATTTCGTCCCAACCAAATGCTCGTCGCACTCAAACAGATCATCAGGCTGTACATCATCGCGACACCACAGCCCAAAAAGATGACGTACAGAACGAGCGACAACAGCGACGGAATCATCGGATCGACTTCTCGAGTCGCCAACTGGTAAAGCGAAACGCCAGCGATCAACAGGCCCGCAAAAAAATTAGAAAGCGCACTCCAATCGATTCGCCGGAACGAGACTAGGAACTGAGTATCGATCGGTTTCAGTAACGCAAAGTCCAAACCACCGGTGCGGATCAGCTCGCTGAATTCTTCGGCATTGGGCATGAAGAACGCCTGAACCAAACTGTTGATGAACCAAGTCGTGGCAATGAACAAAAAGAACTTTGGTTCGTCCCATCCGCTGTCTTGGCCAATCGTTTTGGTGTGCTGGAACAGGATCAAATAGAACCCGACGTTCATTGCCGTCCATCCGATACTGCTGACGCACTGCAGCACAAAGTTGGTCCGGAACGTCATGTCGCGAACCATGCTGTTGCGCGCAAACGTTAGAAAGACTTTTCGATAGCTGGGATTCACGTTGCTCAACCGATCAGCCTCCATATCCGCTGTAACGTCGGATCCCACGCACATAGGCGACCCGGCAAATGATGATAAAGAACGCTAACCAAGCCGCTTCGATGGCCATTTCCATCGGCAACTCGTCTTCAGGAATTTTCCCCAGAAAAACAGCCGCCGGAAAATACGCCAAGTACTTGAACGGCAAAAAGTTGACAAACGATTCAATCCCAGGCGGCAACATCGACAGTGGAAACATGTGCCCCGACAAAAAGAAACTGAACAACATGTAGACGAACAACAGCGACGAGACTTCCAAGAACCAGAAACCAATCATCCCGATCGCGGCTTCCAGAAAAAAGCCAATCAGAAAACCCATCACCAGCGATCCGGCAAACGCGACGACGATCGCCGGCGAAGGCCATCCGGCCACGAAATAACTGCGGCACAAATAGAACACCAAAGCAAACGGCAACGTGGCAACCGCATAGTACGCCAACTTGTGAGCGATCCGTGTCAGCAACAAAAATCCAATCAGATCGATCGGCTGGATCAAATACCGTTTGATCTCGCCTTCGCGAATCTCTTTTGCAATTCCCGACGCCAATCCGGGCATGCTTGAAAAAGCGCGGCTGACCATCGTCAACAAGTAGTACGCCACGATCTCGCGGAAACCGAAGCCGCCAATCGAAGCCGCGTTTTCACCTTCGGCTTCACCGATGGAATCGAAGACCGCATACCACAAAAAAATCTGAGTGATGATCGGCAGGAATCGCATCAAGGTGCCGAGCGCAAAATCGCCACGATAGACCAGACGTTCGCCTAGCGCTGTTGCGAGGATCGTTCGCCAAAGCGAAAGACGCTGCAGCAACCCGAATCGCTGCGGGGCAGATGCAATGACAGAAAACAGCATGGCAACAAAAATGAGCGTTGGAAATGTGCGATGAAATGTCGTCAACGAAACGCTGTTGATACTCGTTAGCCAGCCTTTACGCGATCCCCAACTAGGACTCCGCCGCCACCAAACCCGTGCTAGCCGAGCAACAAATCGCTTCTGCATCGGATAAACTGGCCGTCTTGCGTCGTCCCCACCCTACCGCTGATGAACCTCACCATGAACCTCACCATGAAATTCAAATTTGCTTGCTTTCCTACTCTGATTCTTTGCCTTTGCGTGGCAACCGCTACAACAGCCGCCGAATCGATGACGCTGCGGTTGTGGGAAAACGGTGCGCCAGGGGTCACCGCCGACCAGGATGGCGACACACCGGATTTGATCATCACGAAAGTCGAATCGGACGCACCAACCGCCGGCGTGATCATTTTGCCGGGCGGTGGCTACGGCGGTCATGCGATAGACCACGAGGGGCACCAGTTCGCCGCATGGTTCACGTCGCTTGGCGTGTCATCGGCCATTTGCACCTACCGACTTCGCGGCAAAGGGAACGATGGCAAGGGATACGGTCACCCCGCCCCGATGCTGGACGCCCAGCGCGCGATCCAAACCATGCGAGCCAATGCACCAAAGTGGAACATCGATCCAAACCGTATCGGCGTGATTGGATTCTCGGCCGGTGGGCACTTGTGCTCGACCGTATCAACGCAATTTCATAACGCGGACGCCGATGCAAAAGATCCCATTGACCGAGTCTCTTCACGTCCCAACTTTTCGATTTTGTGCTATCCGGTGATCACAATGGATCCGTCATTCACTCATGCCGGAAGCCGCCGAAATTTGCTGGGCAACGATCCGGCCCCTGAACTGGCCAAGTCGCTATCCAACGAGACGCGTGTGACCGCACAAACGCCGCCGACGTTTCTGTTCCACACGATCGAAGACAAAGCCGTTCCGGTTCAAAATAGCTTGCGATACTTTGACGCATTAGTTGAACAAGGCGTTGCATCAGAGCTACACGTTTTCCCGCAAGGACGGCATGGTTTGGGACTAGCCGCCGACACACCGGGTGCGTCTCAGTGGCCCAAACTTTGTGAAAACTGGCTTCGAGAATTGGGTGTCGTCACCGCAGAATGACCAGACGGCGGCCACTACGCGGCGCGACGCTATGCAGTGGTCGAAAACAACCGGCCTCTTGAACGAGGTGTTTCATCCGCGGGCGCGTGGAACGTCTGCGGTGGCTCGCTGGCAAAACCGGGTTTGGCAGGTTCTTTTTCAATCGACTGCAGCGTACTGGCAAAGTTGCGTTTGGAATCGCCCAAACACGCGGCCGTCAATCGCTGGACTTCCTCGGGATCGGTAATTTCCGACAACGGACGGACTTCGGTGGCCGTTTGTGACAGCACTAAAATTCGGCCGCCGCATCGAACCATCGTCAAGCGAGTTCGGGCGTCGATCGGCGAACTTCCAAGATGTTCGAAAACGTCACGAGGAATCGCGCCGGGCGCAATCGAACGCGAACCAAATTTTCGTGTCAGCCAGACCATGGCAGCGAACAACCCCAGGACGACTGCCAGACTGGAAGTCACCGTCACCGCTGGGATCGCGAACTGATTTTTGGGCTCTTCCAAAGATTCGCCATCAGCGCTCGACGATTCGGATTGCTGATGGAACGCAGGAAACTTGGTTGGCATTCCATCGAGCATCCGCGGCGGCGGCTGTGTCGAAACGGATTCGTTGGCCGGAACCGGATTCGGCACCGACATTGCGCTACCGCGAGCGTAGACAGATGCGGTCCCCATTTCCTGTGCATCGACTGTTCGGTGGCTTATCCCGACCAAAATCGCGATCAGCGAAAACAGTAGCGTAAATCGAGAGAAATTGGGCATCATGGACACGACTCGTAAAAGGCACAGTGTCGGTCAAGAACGCAAGGATTTGGGATCAGGCGCCGACCAGTTCAGTGACTCGTATACAGAAATTGTCGTTCATCACCAAGACTTCTCCGCGAGCAATCAATCGCCCGTTGACAAAGATATCGACCGGATCGCCTGCTAGCTTGTCCAATGCAACGACACTGCCGCTTCGCAACTGAAGGACTTCTTCGAGTCGCATCTGTGTGCGGCCAAGCTCGATGCGAAGATCCATCTCGACTTCGCCAAGCAATTCGATTGGCGCGCGTTCAGACGGTGCGGAATCGGCTGCCAGATCATTGAAACTGAACGGTGACGGCTTGGCATCGGTCGAAACGTTGTTGCCGACCGCTTCATCGAGCGACTCAGAAGCCTGGTTTAGCAGTTTCTCAATGTCGTCTGTATTGAGGTGTTTTTTATCGTCAGCATCCGACGGTTTCGGCGCATCGGCGACTTCAGCCTTCGTTTCGCCGGCGGTTTGTTCGCCAGCGTTTGGTTGAGCAGCTTCGGGTGCACCGTCTTTTGGCTCGTCGGTCGGATCAGCCATGTTCGTATCCTTCCTTGGACGATTGATTCATCGAAAGCGTCACAGCTGTTTCACACGTGAAACGGCCGGGATCGACTTTCGCTACTGTTCTATCAGTTGATAGGACTTAAACCCGACGCCTAACAAGAGGTCTTCGTCGAGTAAGTGGTTACATTTCGTCAAAATACCACGTTCGAGCAAGCCCAAATTATTTTCGCCCAGTTCTTCCATCGAGCTGTTGCGAATTTTCATACGAATGACGTTGCGAAGCCGGCCCTCTTTGGCCCCAAACTCTTCTTTCATCGTTTCTTCGTTCTTTTTGCGGATCAATCCGTACAAATTCAGCTCGACCCGGTAGGTTCGTTCGGTATCGTGCGGGCTGAAGATTTCGCCGTACATGCCCAACTGGAACTCGACGACTTTGTTCTCGTCGGACGCCTGTTCTTCGGCTTCGACTTCACCTTCTTGGACCGACTTGATCAACTTTGCTTCGGCCAAAGCGCTAACATCTTCGGCACTTGGAACAAAGAAAAAGAACATCGCGGTTTCCAACAAAATCACGACCGCGACGAACGCAATGATCAACGTTCGGCCACCGCCACCGCTTGCCGGTGCAGCAACTTCCGATTCGGTCGCTTCTTCGGTTACATTTGCTTCATCTGCCATTACTGTTTCTCCTGGCTTGAATCGCCAACTTTGATGGTTGCGGCGTTGCGTTCATCTTCGGTCCCGGCTAAGTCGTCCACGGTCTCGTCGAGCATGAAGACTTCGACGCGAGCATTTTTGGATACCGACTTTCCCCGTCCACCGCGACTCATAGGTTCACTTTCAGCGGCCGACGAAATCCGGAATCGTTGCGAACTAATCCCCGCTTTTTTGACCAAGTATTGCTGCACAGCCGAGGCTCGCCGGATGCCCAGCATCACCGCCTCGTTCGAACCCTCGGTACGTGCAGCGAACTCAGCCGAAACGTGACCGCGAACTTCGATTTTTTGTGGTTTGCCACGCAACTGTGACGCTAGGTCGACAAGTACCGTTTCAGCAGATCGAGAGATCTGGTCCGAACCGATTTCGAAAAACACCACCGACCCTACGGCGGTGACCTGCCCCGGACGAATGATGCGAACGAGTGGTTCTTCGCCAGTCGGTGCTTTTTCAGGAACACCACCGTTGGCGGTATCCTTTTTCTTGGCTCGACCCGTCGTTGCCAACGGCGTGAATGCGGTGCTGCGTGGTCGCGCGTCACCGGGCGCCAACGAGTCTAGCGTTTTTGCGTAACCAAATTGTTGCTGCATCGAATCGACAAGCGCCTGGTAGGTTTCTTCTTCCTTGATCTCGCTAAGCGACACCAACATGATGAAGAACGTCAACAACAGACTCATCATGTCGCCGAACGTCACAACCCATTCCGGGATGCCGATGACATCTTCTTCTTGGTCCATGATTTACTCGGCTTCGCGTTGTTTAGGAGGCAGGAACGTGCGTAGTTTCTGGTCGATCGCACGTGGGCTTTCGCCCGACTGGATCGCCATGACTCCACGAATCGCGATTTCAAGGCTGATGACTTCGTTGCGGCTGATCAGTCCTAGCTTTTCGGCGAAAGGACAACAAACCACGTTGGCGACGATAGCGCCGTAGAGCGTCGTGATCAACGCGACCGCCATACCCGCACCAATCCCCGAAGGGTCGGACATGTCTTGAAGCATCATGATCAGACCCATCAGAGTTCCGATCATCCCGTAGGCAGGTGCAAACCGGCCAAGTTGATCCATGATGCCTTTGCCTTCGCGGTGGCGACATTGGATAGCTTCGACTTCGGTCCGCAGCACTTCTTCGACGATCTCGGGCGTGCTGCCGTCGACGGCCATTTGGATGCCAGTTTTAACCAACGGGTTTGAAATCTCAGCAACCTTGGATTCCAGTGCCAGCAATCCGTCGCGACGAGCCGTTTCGGCTAGCTCAACGATTTGCTTGATCAACGCCAAACGATCTTCGCCTTTGTTCAGCAAGACCTTCAGCGCGATCATTGGCGACTTCAACATGCTGCCGAGTGGGAATGCGATCAACGCTGCCGCCACTGCACCACCACACACCACCATGAATGATGGAATGTCAATGAAAGCAGAGAACGGTGCGTTGCCCATCGCAATCGATCCGACGATCAATCCGACGGCAAGCAGTACGCCGACAAGGCTAGCGATATCCATGGTTCGTTATCTATATGTTCGCGAAATAAGTCTTAGGAACGAGCGGAAAAATGTGTCCGACCTCTTTTGTGCAAAGCACCCGAAAGAGGTCGGAGACATTTTTCCGCAGGACCTTTAAGGGGATAATGTTTCAGCGCTGTGATGCAGACTGGGCATCGGCATGAAGTGTTTCTTCTGCTGATAGTCGACCGCTCGTTCAATCACGTCTTCCATCGATTCCTTCACGACAATTCGATCGCCCGATGTCAACGTTATGAACGTGTCGGGGCGGCGTTCGACGTATCGAATCAGTTCGGCATTGAGCACGAACGGTTCGTTATCGAGTCGAGTGAGCTTGATCATCAAAATACCCCGGCGTTTCAACGCAAACGCTTGCTTGCGTGGCAGTCACCGAAGACTTGACAACGTGTCAACGAACGGTCCGCCAGTGAATGCTAGGACACGTTGCGCGACGAAGACGGATGAGGCGAAAAAGAAACGCCATCTTCCCTGCTTGACCGGACCGGGCGATCCGTCACAGACCGCACCACCGGATCAATCTGCATCGAAACGGTCTGAAACAGCGACGCGAGACTTTATTCACAGTGCAAAACCGAGACGTTTAGCCTCGCGATGGCCGGTAAAGATCAAGACTCGATCGGCCCGCCAGGCTGGCGTAGATGGCAACGATCTCTTTCAATCCCAACAAAAACGACTTTTCGGTCATCGGCTCGCTAGCTGATGATGTTCCGATCGCAAAGTAATAGTCGGCCGGAATCGCGAATGCCAATTCAATTTCCGACAAATCGCCTGTCGCAACGATGACCGCTTCGACATCAACCGTTTGCTTTTCGCCATACGGCGTCGCGTAGGTGATTCGAAAATCGGGCGGGATGTCACTTGTGTCTTCATCCGGTTGGTCCGCCTGGACCTCCACCGTTTCGATGCGTGTCACCTTGGCGGGACAGCGCAAACGGTCGCGAAGCAAATCAGTCTGCATCAACGGTTCCAGCGCACCGCCGATCCATTGCCCGTACGTCACAGGTAAGGTCGAGATCACATCGGACTGCTGAGCCCCAAGCGCTGACACCGCCAAGGGTGACAACGATCGGTCGGGCAGCATCGGCAGCGGATCTTCGTCATGCCCACGATGCGAATTCGCGATCGACGTGGCTTCGATGACCGTCACGTCATAGCCCATGAAACGACCATACAAAGCGGCTTCGATCCCAAGCGGTCCGGCACCGACAACGGCAATCGAACCCGGCGGATCTAATGTTGCGGCATCGTCATTAAATTCTTCATCAGACATCGGTTCAGAGTCGTTGGTCATAAAAAAGGGGAGCAAAGAGTAAAGGGAGCTGTCGAAGAATATCGTTTTAGTTCGGTTGCGTCTGCT
Source organism: Rubripirellula sp. (assembly GCA_049680385.1). Classification (GTDB taxonomy): domain Bacteria; phylum Planctomycetota; class Planctomycetia; order Pirellulales; family Pirellulaceae; genus Rubripirellula. The sequence goes on from JBAUHR010000834.1 coordinate 22,179, forward strand.
GCTTGCCGACGCGAAAGGCATCCAAGTTGATCGCTGGTTCTTTGCCCGTGATCAAATCAGCCATCACCACCGCAGTTCCGGGCGACAGATGGATACCACTGCGAAAGTGACCGGCGGCGACATACACGTTGGCGCAATCCGGAACTCGCCCAATCATGGGGAATCCGTCAAAGGTCAGCGGCCGCAGGCCCGACCACTTTGCCAATCGATCGGCCGACTTCAATTCGGGGATCAGTGAAACGGCAAAGTCCGACAACGAATCTAGCATCGCTTCGTCCGTCCCCAACTGGAACCCGACTTCCTCTTCGCAAGACCCAACTAACGTCGCCCCGTCGTCGCGGCACATCACATATCGATGCCCGACATTCACAACGCTACGCACCAATGGCTTGTCCGTTTTCAGCAACAGGACCTGTCCGCGAATCGGAACGATCGACTGTTGCAGTTGCAAGGCGTCAGCAATTTGCCCAGTCCATGTTCCTCCGCACATCACAACCGCATCCGCTTCGATCCATTGGTCGCCGCTGCGGACCGCGGGCAGCGACGCCGACACCGCATTTGCCGGTGGCATTCGAATTTGGTCGACGGGTGCATCTTCGATCACCGTGACACCAGCGGCGCGGCACGCCGCCGCAAGCGACTGCAAGAAACGCGGTGTTCGAATCTGATACTCGTCGGGCACCCACCATGCCGACGCCATTGGTTTGCCCATGGCATCGACTCGGCCAACCCATTCCCTAATTGCTGGCTCGCGCTGGGCGACCTCGTCAACATCCACCGATTCACACACGATTCCCAGCTCGTCCCAGTATCCCGTCATCCCGACCATCGCAGCACGCTCGCCGGGCGTATCGGCCAGGTACCATCCGCCGCAACGATGAAAACCAATCTCGATTGACGAGATTTGTTTTAGCTTGGCAATCCAGTCTGGAAACAATCGATGCGACAGCCCGCGCAGTTGGTCGATAGGATCGGTTGCCGAATCAAAATTTGCCGGCGGCAATATTCCAGCTGCAGCCCAAGAAGTCCCACGACCGAGCTTGTCGCGATCAACGATCGTGACTCGCAAGCCACGACTTACCAATTCCCACGCGATACTCAATCCGACCGCGCCGCCGCCGACGATTAAAACGTGCTGAGTCATCGCTTGTTTCCGAGCCTGTGGTTTGCGGGGCTGTGGTTTGCGGGGCTGTGACTACCGAATCTGGCGAGCGGGTCTTGAAGTTTCGATTCGCCTCGAAGGATGCATTCGATTCGGTTGGCTAGAGCGGTGGCCGTGAACTCGCCACTACGCTCATCGACCGAATCGCCGTCAACCCTAGCCAGCAACTGGCGTAGCCGATTGAGTTCAACAACTGTGTCGATGTCTTCACGTTGATCCAACAGTCCCAGCTTCAGACCAGCCCTGGCGACTCGATCGACCGTGGTCGACAACACGTCAGCGGTGCTCCAAGGCATATCGCGAAACAAGTCGCCCAGTTGCCCCGAGACCGCGTGATGCGAACGCATTCCGATCAAATAGTATCCGCCATCGGCCGCTGGTCCCAACACCACGTCATGATCCGACATCGCCCTAGCAGCTTGTTCGACGTCCGCCTGCGTCAATGTGGGACAGTCCGCGCCGATCAAAATCACGCTGGCGGCCTGTGATTCCTCGGCCTGTTTGTTCGGGCCGCCCAATGAACGTTTGCCCATGTCGCGAAACCAATGATCCATCCGGTCACCCAAGTCGCCAGAGCATTGAACGGAATAAGACCAATCGTCTTGAATGCCCCACGACGCCAGCTCGTCACGCAGTAACCCTTCGACACTCGGTGGCGCGAACACCAGCGACCGCGAATCACCGGCATGACAAAGCGAAAGACAAAGCTGATGAACGAACAAACGGTGAAGCTGTGCTGCTTGATCGTCGCCAATTGACGCCGCTAAGCGTGTCTTGACGTCACCAGGACGCCAATATTTCATCATCATGCCAAGATGAAAACGAGCTTCATTCGATTCGGGTTGTACGGTTTGCACCGAGAGGTCATGCAAAGGGACGCTACCTAGCCGCAGGGAAGACAAAGGATCGGGAAATACGTCGCAAGATTTGGCGCAGACGATTAAACTAGAGGCACAAGCGAACCGAATTATGGGGTTCCAAGGGCAGAATCTTCCCTATTCGCTTAACTCATCTCTCTAAACCTGTTATCTTCTCACAACTCCAACCTACTCTCCATGGGGTCACGGCCGGCAGCCCATGACACAGCAACAGCTAACCTCGCAACGATTTCTCGAGATCGTCGCCAAGAGCGGCCTCGTTGACGCCAAAGCTACGGACCGATTGGTCGCGAAGGTCAAGGAAAAGCTAGACGGCGCCTTGCCGTCGAACCCCAAAAAGTTGGCGGGGCTATTCAAAAAAGAAGGCCTGTTAACGAGCTGGCATACCGAAAAGTTGCTAGCCGGCAAATACAAAGGCTTCCTGCTGGGCAAGTACAAACTGCTCGGGCACATCGGCACCGGCGGAATGAGCAGTGTTTACCTAGCTGAACACATCCGCATGGGCGATAAGCGGGCAATCAAAGTTTTGCCCAAGAGCCGCGTTCGCGACGCAACTTATCTGGCCCGATTTCAGCTAGAAGCCAAGGCGATCGCGTCGCTCAATCACCCCAACATTGTGATGGCCTACGACATCGATAACGTAGGCGACGTTCACTACATCGTGATGGAGTATGTCGACGGGCTGGATTTGCAACAGTTGGTCAAGCGTGACGGCGCGATGGACTTTTCGACCGCCGCCAGCGTCCTTGGTCAAGCGGCGCGTGGGCTCGACCACGCTCATCAAAATGGTGTCATTCATCGCGACGTCAAACCGGCAAACCTGTTGATCGATCCGCATGGCATCGTGCGGTTGCTGGATATGGGACTAGCCCTAGTTGCCGCCGGCGAGGACGAATCGCTAACGGTTGCCAATAATGAAAACGTGTTAGGCACCGCCGACTATCTGGCGCCCGAACAAGCACTCAACAGCCACAAGGTCGATCATCGCGCGGACATCTATGGACTCGGTTGTACACTCTATTTCTTACTGACTGGCAAGCCACCGTTTAGCGACGGAACGCTTGCCCAACGTATCGCCAAACACCAGACCGAAATGCCAACTCCGATCCGCCAACTGAGGCCAGATTGCCCCGGCGAGCTCGAAGGGATCTGCGTCAAGATGATCCAAAAAGATCCGAAGTATCGATATCAAACAGCCGCAGACGTCGCCGAAGTTCTGGAGAAGTTTGCAGTGGCCGTTCCTAAGGGAACCGCAGTGACCGCCGGACTCGGTTCGCGCCCCGGATTCGACGACACCGGTACTTCATCGATCTCGCTGGACGATCTTGACCGTTCATCGATCGGGCATGGCGACACAATTAGTAACAAGAACGACGACACGTTGACCAGCGCCCGTAGCAAGCTGATTCGCGAGGGAATCAGTTCCGGTGACAGCGGCCGGTTAGTCGACGTCAAGCAGCGGCACGATATTGTCGACGGCAGTTTCCTGGACCTGCAGTTAGAATCTGGATACCGGCCAAATTCCGAAGTTGGATCAAGAGGGAACAGCAAAGGTTCGTCCGGCGTAAGATCCTCTGGTTCGTCGCTGAGCGAAATTTCGGGGGCCTCGGATGTCCACGACGAGCGGCACCAATTCTCAAACTCTCGCTCGTCGAGTAATCGGCTGCGCGACGGAAGAGATAGTCAGGGGAAAGAAAAGAAAGGCATCGATCCAATGCTGATTGGTGCCCTGGTGACCGCACTGTTCATTGTCGCGTTGTCGATTGGCTTCTTCCTGGCTCGCGTGACGAGCTAGCCGCCCATGACCGTGGTCCTTGACCGACCCTACCAGTTCATTCCGCCTCACCGCGGTAACTGGTGGCCGTCCTTTATTCAGACATTCCGCTTGGTCGACTTCTATCTAAAAAAGAAAGAAGGCGTTGTCGATTACGAGTGCCGTGGACTCCATCACTGGGAAGCCTCGCTGAAACGCGGCGACGCGATCCTGTTGGCACCTAATCATTGCCGGACTGCCGATCCACTCGTGCTAGGTTGGCCAGCACGCGATTTGAAACATCACGTGCACGCGGTCGCATCATGGCACTTGTTCAACACAGGTGCGTTCGACTCCTTCGCTATCCAAAAAATGGGCGGCTTTAGCCTCAATCGCGAAGGGACGGACCGTGCGTCCCTGGAAAACGCAATCAGTATCCTTGTTGACGCCAGTCGTCCTTTGATCCTGTTTCCAGAGGGCACGACCAACCGCACCAACGACGTTCTCAAACCACTGCTCGACGGCGTCGCCTTCATCGCCCGAACTGCCGCCCGTCGCCGCGCCAAGAACTCGGGCGGCCAAGTCGTGATGCACCCGGTTGCGCTAAAATACTTGTGCGTTGGCGATACGCGCGACTGGTGCGATCAACAGCTATCCGAACTTGAAAATCGCCTTGGCTGGGCACGCAGTACGTCCTACTCAATCCTGCACCGAACAACCCGTTTAGCCGAAGGACTGCTATCGCTAAAAGAGATCCAACACATCGGCGCGGTCCAACCCGGCAACCTACCAACCCGACGTGACCAGCTAATCGAAAGAGTGCTCGCCGAAAGTGAAAACCGATTAGGAATCTCGCGTGATGCCGATGGAATCCGCGGCCGAGTTCGCGCGATTCGTACCGAAATCGTCACCCAGCATTTCGCAGCCGTTGAACATGGTATCGACGCAAACACCAGTCGAGAGCAACTTGCCCGTGACGCAGCGGCGTCAGATCTGGCTCAGGATCTGATGTCCTACCCCAACTGCTACCTGCAACCTGACCAGGCAACCGACACTCGCATCGTCGAGACGATTCAGCGGATGCAAGAAACCTTCCTCGGCCACGCCAACACTGGGGCTCCACTTAAAGTCGTGATCCAGTGCGACGAACCAATCCAGGTTCCCACTGAAAAAGCGCCGCGAGGAGCAAGGGACCCTCTGATGAACCGGCTCCAAGACAGGTTGACCATCATGCTGGAAAGCCTCTCTGACGAAGCTCGCACCGCGGCCGAAGCAGGCCTTTCTTAACCACCGCGAGCCTCTCGTTGGCAACACCGCGAACGATTGCTTAGCCGTGGATCGATCAGTCGCGGAAACAGCGAAGCGCTGTTGCCAACGGCAAGCTACCTACCAATTCGCTTGGCCCGCCTCAGTCACACTTGGGGCGGGTTGAATTGGGGCATTTCCCCCAATTTTGCGTAGAAGAGAAATTCTCGAAAAATCTCGATTTTTAGAATAGCTCCCCGGTTGGCAATCACTAAACTCAGCTTCCCACCCACCTGAGGAAAAGAGCGGCAGGAGCACCAGCACCACGCCCTAAAGAGAACCCATCCCACCTTAAAGGCTTCAATGTCAACCATTCTCAAAATTATATTTCTTGGATTTTTTGCGGCTGCAGTTGCAGGATGCGGGTCCTCCAGCACCAGTACAACAGGCGCAGCGGACCCTTCAGAAATGACTCCCGAGCAACAGGCTGCTCAGGACAAGTACATGGAAGAAATGTAGAGCTGGATCCTCGTGATCTATCACAGTTCTACTTAACAGATGAGTTTTCGAAGCGAAAGTCGTCAAGACTTTCGGCGGACACGGAACAAAGCCCGAAACCACTAACGAGTTTCGCGACCGGAACGGCGCACTGCGATAGAGCATTAGCGATGCTCGCTAACTCGATTTTTGATGCTGTACTCCAAACTCCAACACCGAATTTCCTTGGGTGTTGTTTTTCTACTTGTTTTAGGAACGTTATATGAAAAGAGAAGTCAGAGGCGGTTTCACACTGGTGGAACTTCTCGTTGTTATCGCCATCATTGGCGTCTTGGTCGGACTGCTGCTTCCCGCAGTCCAAGCCGCTCGCGAAGCCGCGCGGCGAATGAGCTGCAGTAATAACTTCAAGCAAATGGGGTTGGGAATGCACAACTACCATTCCGCGTTCAAGCAATTGCCACAGCAATTGGGCGGAACCACCGCAGTTGCCGGTACTCCCAACATTATCAACCGGAACTATCTCAGCGCACTCGTCACACTGACGCCGTTCATTGAACAACAGGCGTTGTGGGAAGTCATCTCGAATCCCCATGACCATAACCAAGACGGAACCGTCGACTACCCAGCCATGGGCCCCGGTCCTTGGTTCACGAACTATTCGCCTTGGATGACCAACATTCCGACCCTTCGCTGCCCCAGCGATCCGGGTGTTGGATTGCCAGCCCTTGGCCGCTCGAACTTTGCGGTGTGTGTTGGCGACAGCATCAACTTGGTTCACTCTGGTGGCCGCAACGAGGCTGGTTTCTATGAAGTTCACACCGATCCGAACAACCCCGAAGCCAACATCAAGGGTCGCGTGGAAAACAACAACAGCGGCTGGGCATCCCGTGCTCGCGCTCGCAACCGTGGAATGTTCTGGTGCCGACATGCAACACGATTCCGTGATGCACTTGACGGCTTGTCCAACACGATTGCGATGGGCGAAGTTGCAACGACGATGGGGAATCGTGAACTGATTGCCGAAATCCAACTCAATGCTGGTACTGCCATCATTGACGACCCTTCGTTCTGCGATGCAGGGATTGACCCGCTGCGTCCACGATTTTGGCTACCCAACGCCCAACTGCCTGGTTCTCTTGGTGGCGGAAATCAAATTCGCGGCGGACGGTGGGCCGATGGACGAATTCAGTACACGGCGTTCCAAACCATCAAGCCACCAAACGGCTTAAACTGCTATTCGGGCAATGATGCAACGCAAGGCATCTCGACGGTCAGCAGTCGCCATCAAGGTGGTGCTCACATTCTGATGGGCGACGGGTCAGTTCACTTCGTCACCGAGAGCATTGACGCCGGTACCCAAACCGCCGCGCCACCATTCGGCGGCGAGGAAAGCCCATACGGAGTCTGGGGTGCAATGGGCACCCGAGGATCCAAAGAAACAGTCGACACCGCAGACATCCTATAGCCTGCTGTTACGTCGATCGCGAAGCAATCGCTTTGCCGAAAACGAGCGAACCTTGCATCTTCGGATGCAAGGTTTTTTGTTGCGAAGTTGCTAATGATGAGTCTCGTGAACGCTTGCAAAGAGCAATTGCGTGACCCTAGCGTCAATGCTTACCGATCGTCCAGCCCGATGGTGCGAGATGTTTTTCAGCAAACTCGGCTGAATCCGATTCCAGCTCAGTGGCAAATGAGTCGTTCCACCGATTGAGAAATCCGAATAACGCGACGACAGCACCGAGCTCCACGATTTGGTTCTCACTGTAATGATCGCGTAGATCACGGAAGTGCTGAGCCGCCACCGCATTGGGTGCAGATCCCGCGGCCAACGCGAACCGTAACGCCGCCTTCTCAGATTCGTCAAACAGATCGCTTTGCTGGAACTCCCAAACCGCCTCTAACTTCTCGATCGAGACGCCTTGGTCGCGAGCTTCACCGATCGTGTGCGACTGGCAATATCGACAGCCTGCTGCGCTACTGGTGACATGCGCGACCAAATTCTTCAGATCCAGGGGCAGACGATCCGGAGACTTCAAGCTGCGGACCGTCCAGACAACGTTGCGTACGATCAGTCGCAGGCCTAACCACCACGGCGTCCGGGCATCCTTTGCTTGCCCCAGAATGTTACCAACCAACAACGTGAAGCTGCATAGGATCGCCGGTTGCCTGGCCATGGTTCGTGTCGAGTTTGGCACAAACCCGAGATGTCCGCGCATCAGATCAAAGAGCAACTTGCACTCCTTGGCTTCTTCGTCCGAGAGTGGTTTAAGTCCAGCTGCCATTGGTCGTTTCCTGAGCGAGGATGCATGTAGATGAAGCACGATCATCTCAGCGTCGCCCGCATCGATGAACGTCAATTTAGTCGTTCGATGTTACCAACCAATCAGATGGGAAAAGAACTTGCCACTCGAAAACGACCTACGCTTGGCGGGGTCTGCCAACCCACTGCAACTTGCCCCAGCTCGTTTCACACTGCTGTGTTTCAAAGTGATTTGCAAAACTTTGCATCAAAACGTCGGGCATCCCCAGCCACTGGTAATACGTTTCCGCTTCGTGCTCGGTCATCGTCGCCAACGCATCACCTTTTGAATAAAACCGACGAACGATCGGCTGGTTGGTGATCGCATGTGCCAACCGCAGGAACGGAGTCATCCAAGGCTCGATCACATACAGTCGGCCCTCGGGCCTGAGTATCCGGCGCATCTCGGACAATGATTCGTCCAAGTCGGCCGGCAGCGCCGGCAAGTGATGCAATCCGCCTTGCACAATTGCAACGTCGTAAACCGAATCGTCCATCGGCAGCGCACGACAATCGGCCAAGTGAAGCTGGGCTGGTCCGCGATACCGCTGTAACAGCGTGTCCGACAAGTCAACGCCTTCGACGTTTTGGAACCCCAATCGCTGCAGCGCAACCAACCCACCACCGCGACCACAAAACAGTTCGATCACGGACGACTTCTTGTCCGCCTTGTCCAATCCAAACTTGCGCAATCGCTTCAGAAACTTTTCGATTTCTTCTTCCGGCGTTTCGAACCGTTCGTACGCGGCTTCCCACTGCGGATCACAACACAACTGCCCCGCATCGACGTGACGAACGATTTTCGCCGTTGATTGACTGTCACTCACGCGTTCGCTCCGTCACTTTCGCTGGCCGTCTGGTGATTCGTTATCTTACGCCGGTGCATTTTCAGCACTCCCGCCATCAACGCCGCCATCGCTGTTTGAAATCCGATCGCGACCAACGTCACACCCGGCACAACCAATCGCATCGTCTGCGGATAATCAAGTCGCCCGAAATCGACGCGATACCACTGCACGATGACCGCCCCAATCAGAACGACGCCGATCGCCGCAGCGATCAAACCAAACACCAAGCCGCGTTCGACGGTTAGCCGTTCCAGTCGATCATGCGGTGGCATCATCCCTTCGCGTGCAGCGAAAATCCGAGCCAAAGTGGCAAGCAATACACATTGCCAACCCAACAGACCCGCCAGACTTGCCACCAACAACGTGTGAACATCCAGCGCCGCGCCGCCAATGCGAACTTGCGGAATCGCTAACGCATAACCAACCAAAGCGATCGCAATCAAAACCAAACCGGGCCGAAAAAATGTCCATTTCGGACTGAAGACCAAGAACAATCGCAGCGTCCGCCAACCATCGCGAAAAGTTCGCAAATGGGGACCATGAATCTTGCGTCCATCCGGATGAAGCGTGATCGGCACCTGTGACATCGTCGCATCATGCAGCCCACTCTTGATGATCATCTCGGTCGCGAACTCCATTCCCGGCGATCGCAAATCCAACCGATCGTACAGGTCGCGAGTGAATCCTCGCATGCCACAGTACACATCGTTGATCGGGATCCGAAACATCTGACGCACCAACCAAGACAGCGCAGGATTGCCAAACCAGCGGTGCAAAAACGGCATCGCGCCCGGCATCACTCGGCCACCACCGCGCGGCAATCGGCATCCTTGTACCAAGTCAAACCCTTCACGCAACCGTTCGACGAACGCCGGAATTTCTAGAAAGTCATAACTGTCGTCGGCGTCACCCATGATCACGTACTTGCCACGCGCCGCCTCGATGCCATGCATCAGTGCCGCGCCATAGCCTCGCTCGGCAACGTCAACAGTTCTGGCACCCAAGCCTTTAGCGATCGACTTCGATGCATCCGTACTGCCGTTATCGGCGACCACAACTTCGCCGCGGATCCCCGCCTCGCCCATCGCCCGGATTGCTTTTTCGATGCAAATGCCGAGCGTGTCAGCTTCGTTCAGACATGGCATGACGACTGTAAGTTCTAAGTTGTCGTTCAATGCCCTGCCTTTGGATGCAACGGTTAGGATACGATGAGAATGAGGTACTTCAAGCGATCATCGATTTGATTCGAAACTCGAAATCACTCGTCTGAACCTCTCGCTCGATGTCGACTATTTTATACAGCGGCTTCCCGCCGTAGAACGCGGCCCATTCGGTGAACGAACTGGGTGGGCCAATCAAACAGTCACACCCCGCCAAAGTATACATGTCGACTTGGGGCGATTCTTGACTGATCCGTACTTTGACACCGCTAAAGTCGTCAGTCGAAAATTTTGCATCCGAGCAAACAACAAACTCGATTGTTTGGTCCGGATAGAGTTTCGTGACTTGACGCATGATAGCCAAGTAGGCGGACACGGGATAATAGTATTTGCCATCGAGATACGTTTTGTAGTCACCATGTCGAATGTGGACCCCTACCACCATCGAAGCCTGTGACCGCGCGGAATCCAGGACGGAATCAACTCGCTGTTGATCCAACAACGTCGGCTGAAAGAAGTCGCGGACCTTTTCAACATGCTTGACGACCAAATCCGAGCAGCGATAGCGGTACCCGCGAACCCAAATATTTTTCTGTTTCGCCAACGATAAAAAGGGATCCTTGTTGATCGAGCACGATTGCCCCAATTCAATCGAATGAATCGCCATCGGCCAGCGAGTCAGCCCGACGGCCGTTGAGGTTTCCAACAACGCGTGCAACGATTGATACAAGACTCCCCTGCCCCACTGTGGTATCGCGATGGAATGCGCATTCTGATGGGTAGCATCGGGCTTGTCCGTTATTCCCGGCAAATAACGACACCACAAATCACTGTGCTGCGTGCCACGAAACAGATGGGCGTACTTGTAAAAAGAGGGATTCGCAATCGGTATTTGGTGTTCAACCGAGAACGCAATGAAGTGTGAAAACAGTTTTAGTCGGTTCCCCAGACGACCTGTTTTTCGAGCGATGACAATCATGTTCGTTACTCGCAACCATCAAGACGATAAACCCGGCATCCCAACCGGTGCCTTTCAACTGATCGGCCGAGCCGCTCGAGTCCGCTTTGACAATCCGATTGCGAGCCCGGCGCCGACCACCGCGGCCGCAACCGGCTCCAGCACCATTCGATATCGGTACGCGGGAATCTCGAAACTGCCCGTGATTACGGTGAAATACCCGAAGCACATGGCAAGCCACAAACCCTGCAACCGGGTGGGTTTGTGAACAACCATTGATAGTGTGGCGATTGCGATCAGGATCATCAATGCCGTACTAGCCCACAGCATATTGCTGGCTCGATATCGCAGCATCCCGTCGACCAGTGGCATCGGTTCTTGCCAAGTGGCTTGGCCAAAAAACTGTCCTGGGTTCCCTTGCACCGGCAGATCGGTCGCGCGCGTTCGCCACACATTGACGTACCGGCGAACCGCCTTGGCCGCGAATGCGCGTGGCGACTTCTTGATCGCTTCGACCGCGACCGCTTTCATCAACTGATCCGCTTGAGGGTCACTAAGGCCCGATCGGACCAACCCATCGGAAACCACCCAAGTCGCATCGCGCCCCTCAATCACGGCTACTCGATCGAGACGAGCCTTCAACGAGTTACCCGATGTCGAATCAGGAATCACCAGCCCGGCCCCTGCCCCGTCCTGAAACGTGACAACCCACAGATTCCGGCCAACAAACTCGGTCAGAAACGGTTTTCCAAACATCACCTGATTCCGCGCTAGCCACGGCATCACCATCGCGGCGGTCACGCCACCGGCAATCAAAACGTGCAGCACTCGGCCGCGCATCGTCAATCCATTTGACTTTGCCCCCACAGCCGTCAATGGACGACGCATCGACCAGCGACGAAAGTGAATCATCCCGACAAAGATCACGTGAGGAATCCAAAGCAACAGAACGATCGGGCGAGTCAGCAACGTCAGCGCAAACGTCAATCCCACCCAAACAGCCGACGTGGTGGTCTCTCGTTCATAGTAAGACTGCATTGCCGATAAATTCAGCATCAACGCAAACACAAACAGCGACTCGGATAGCAGCGTGGCGCTAAATACGATCGCTGACATCGCCGGCAATGAAACCACCAGCGTCAGCGGCAACGCCAACGGCAAGCGAGTGATCCGCTTTGCCAGCCGGGCGGCGATCCCTATCGATGCCACCGAAAGCAGTCCTTGGATGGCAACGATCCAGTGCAAAGCCTGCGAACCGGCAACCGACCGCACGGCCGCGACGAACCACGGATACACCGGTGTCCGGTAGGCGATCGGTTGATCCATCATCAACAAGTCGCCGCCCATCACACTGGTGGCGAGCCGCCAATACCCGGCCGCGTCCATTTCGATCGAGACCGGCCCGCGCGCAAGCACCGCCGCCGTCTTCACCGCGATCAGGACCAGCAACAAGACAACAACAAATTTGCGCAAACGATGACTCAAACGAAAGGGCTGTCAAAACAACCATTCTAGCCGATCATCACACGCAATATCGACAGCCCGTTCGTAACCGAACAAACCGGCGGCCATGATCCATGTCGCTAGTTTGAAAACTTCGACAGATAACTGCTTCGCCTCGCCGAGGGCCGATCCATTCGGCGAACCGTGTCGTGGTGAGTCGGATTTTCAACGTGCAAAATGAACTCTTCCACAAACAACTGTCGCGCGTACAAGACACGTTCGAATTGACCGATCAGATCGTGGTGCGGCGTGTACTTGCCAAAGATCGCCGCTTCGGCCTGTGCTTCTAATTTCGAAACCGCTTGCCACTGATGAAACAGCCGGTTGAAGTGCCGCGGATTCTTGGCAGCCAACAACAACCTTGCCGTCTCGTCATCCCAGCGATCGACCAACCGCTCGTCAAACCGGTCGATGCCACGGATATGAATCACCACCTTTTCAAACGCCTTCACTTCACATTGATATTGAGCCGCCAAACGGGCCAGCGGAGTTGGACCAGCAGCCTGGGAGACAACTGGAACGCAAACGGCGATGAACAAAAAAGCAGTCAGGTAACGTGACATTTGGGCGAGCTCAATATGAGTGGTTGCAAGTTCGAATTGAATCACTGCATCGATCATGCCAATCGCAACTCAAATGACGCGCATGACCATTCCGGCCTTATTATCCGTGTTTGCGGCTGTCCCAAGCAAAACGGCCACCGAATAGTGATCATGCGACGATCATCCGATCGACGACACGAATGTCATCCTAACGATTCTTGCGTTTCTTCTTGCTGCGTCGATCCGCCTGCCGTTTCGCCTTGTACTTCGGTTTCGAAGAACTCGACTTGGCCACCGGTTTCGACTCACCACGGGCGGTCTGGTTCTTGATCACTTCGAGATACAGTTGCCGATCCTGCAAATCAACTTTGGCAATTCGCACGGTCAACAAATCACCTAGACGGTATCGATTGCCTTCCTTGTGGCCCTGCAAAATATTGCCACGACGTTCGAACCGGTACTTGTCGTCCGGCAGGGTCGTGATTGGCACAAACCCGTCGACGGGCAACTTGATGCACCGCGCGTGAATACCATCGGCAAACACTCGGCTGATCACCGCTTCCATCGTTTCGCCGATGTGCTTCTTCAAAAAGTGCAACAACTTCAGTTCGATCAAGTCACGTTCAGCTTGTGCGGCATTGCGTTCCATGTCGCTGCAGTGGAACCCAAGCTTGACCAGCGATGTGAACGGATCGTCGGGCGTCTTTACCCCATCAAGCAACTTCTGAACCAAGCGATGAACCGTCAAGTCAGGATAGCGGCGAATCGGGCTGGTGAAGTGACAGTAGTGTTCCATGTCGAGCGCGTAGTGCCCATCGGTTTGCGGACCATACACAGCCTTGTTCATGCTCTTGAGCACTGCAAAGTTGACGGCGTCTTCAAGTGGCGTACCAGCGACCATGTCCAAGACAGCTTGAATTTCGAAACGGCTTTCGACGTTGTCGACTTTCAATCCCAAGTCTTTGCAAAACAAGCTCAACTGGCGCAGCTTGCGGCGTTCGGGCGACGGGTGAATTCGATGCAGGTACCCAAGCCCAAGACCATCCAACCAGGTCGCCACCGCTTGATTGCCAGCCAACATGAACTCTTCGATGATCTGGTGGCTTTCCGTGTTCTCGGTTCGAAACGCACCTTTGACTTTGCCGGAACGATCAAATTCCAATTTGATTTCAGGCATGTCCATCGATAACGCACCACCTTTGAAGCGTGCCTTTCGCATTTGCATGGCAAGCTTGTGCATCCGCAACAATAAGTCGCAAACCGGTTCACCCCATTTGTCGCGAAACGTCTCGGGCGCCGCCAAAAACTGGTCAACTTGTTCGTAGTTCAAACGCATGTCGCTGTGGATGGCGGCGTTGTGAGCCTCGATATGCGTGATTGTCAAATCGTCCAGCATTTCGATCTCAACCGTTTTGACCAAACGGATTTTGTCCGGCTGTAAACTGGCCAAGTGATTGCTGATGATTTCCGGAATCATCGGGATCACCCGGTCGGGCAGATAGACACTGGTCGCGCGATGCTTGGCTTCTTCATCAAGCGCGCCACCAACCGGAACAAAGTGACTGACGTCGGCAATGTGAACCCACAACCGCCAACGGCCCTCTTCACGTTCTAACGAGATCGCATCATCAAAGTCGCGCGCATCAAGCGGATCAATCGTGATCGTCAGCAGCTTGGTCAAATCGTTGCGTCCCTCGGGAACGACACCGTCTTCGAATGCGTCGGCTTGCTTGCGTGCATCATCCAGCACCGCCTCGGGGAACTCATCCGGCAGCGCGTACTGGCGCATGATCGTCAGCGTATCGATCGCCGGATTACTGCTGCTGCCCAGCCGTTCCAAGATCACCGCTTCGCCGCCCGTCCCATCGTCGAGCGGGTACTCGACCATTTCAACGAACACTTTGTCGTCGTTTTCAAGTGGCAAGCCACGCACATCACCGACCGACACAGGTTGCTCGTAGGGTGTCCCGTCTAGAAACACGAACGGCTTTCCACTGATCAACCGGAACGTACCGGTGAACTGGCGGCGTGCGCGCTGCAGCACCTCGGTGACGGCCGCTTCGTTGCCGCCTTTACGACTGGGGCGTACTTTGGCTTCGACCAAGTCCCCTTCCAATGCTCCACCGGTCGAGCCGGGTGGCACAAAGAGGTCTTCGACCAAATCGGATCCCGCATCCCCGGAATGATTGGGACGCAAAAATCCGAACCCGCCGCCCATGGCACGGCGGAACGTTCCGCGAACGATGTCCTGGGGACCACCGATGCTGCCGGTACTGAAGACCAGATGATTTGATCCGTAAACGAGACGGCCCTCGAGGACCAGTTGTTTGACCACACGCCTCAGTTCTCGATAGCCATCGCCATCGAGGTTCATCAAAGAGGCGATTTGTTTGGGTTTGCTCGGCTTGTAGTCTGCCGAGACGACCAATCGCATCAAGCGATCGGCCAATTCATTTGAGATATCCATTGCTGAAGGATATCCGATTTCACACCAAGTCCTAACGGGCCACCCAACCCAAGACGACCGTTACGCAGGATTCTCCCATAAGAATCTGACGACAACCCTGATTTTTTTTGCCTTTCGTGCGCCTCTAGAAGCTAGGTTTCGGTGCCCGTAGACACAGAGGGATGTTCCTCGAGAGTTTCATTCGTAGAGCCAGAAAGCGATCAAATGTCGGTAAATTTCGATAACTCTAGTCAAGCCGAGGCGTTGCGACGGCTGCGGCGAGCCGGCAGTTTTGGCGCAATCGCCCTGGTCGGGATCGGCGGATTAGTGGGACTGGTCCTATGGGTGTTCATGTTCTGCCAGATCGAAGTGCCCAGCGGAAAGATTGCAGTCCTGACCAAAAAAACGGGCCAAGAGATCTCCAACGAAATGGAAATCGTGCCCGAAGACCAAACCGGCAAGTTCAAAGGCATCGAAGAAAAGGTGCTGACCGAAGGCCGCTATTTCTATAACCCATGGAAGTGGGACTGGGACGTCGTCAGCCAAGTCGAAGTACCCGAAAACCGACTTGGCGTTCGCATCCGGTTGTACGGTGACGACCTCGGCTATGGCAACTTGATCGCCGAACAGCAATCCGAAAAAGGCATCTTTGGCGAAGTCCTTCGCCCCGGACGTTATCCGCTCAATGCGATCGTCTACGAAGCCAACACCCAACCGAAACCAAGTCGCAACAACTTCATCGAACTGGTCGAACTGCATCAACCCGTTGTGATCCCCGCCGGTTTCATCGGTGTGGTGACGTTGCTGTCCGGTCCACCGGCCGATGACCCCAATCAATTGATCGTCGAAGCTGGCAAGCGAGGCGTTCAAAAAGAAACCCTCGATCCGGGTGTCTACTACATCAACCCGTACGTCAAACGAGTCAACCTAGTCGATTGCCGTAGCCAACGATTCAATTTGTCCACCGGCGGTGAAATGGGCTTCCCAAGCCGCGACGGGTTCTGGGTCAAACTTGACGGCCGAATCGAATTCCGAGTCGACCCCGTCCGCGCCGCAGAAGTCTTCGTGACCTACAACGACGGTTTCAACGACCGCGGGAATGATGCGGTTGTCGAAGAAGAAATCATCCAAAAAATCATCCTGCCGAACGCCCGTTCATTCTGTCGTTTGCGCGGCAGCGACAACTCGGGACGTGACTTCATCCTGGGTGAAAAA
>JBAUHR010000835.1:0-1504 GCA_049680385.1 Rubripirellula sp.
TGCAAAACCAGATCAGCACGTCGCTATTAATCGATGGTTTTCTGTATGGAATTCACGGTGACGTGGATGCAGGGACCGAACTGCGATGCATGGAGTTGGCGACGGGCGAGATCAAATGGAGCGAAGACGCCTTTCACCCCTCCGCGATCGCAGCTGCGGGGGACCGTTTAATCATCATTGGCGCAGCAGGCGAACTGATCGTCGGCAAGGCATCGCCTGATCAATTCACGGCCACATCGACCCACAAATCTCTAGACGGGAAACACTGGACATCGCCGGTTTTGTCGGCAGGGTTGCTGTATTGCCGCGGTGCCAACGGCGAGTTAGTTTGCTTTGATCTGCGAACGACAAAGGCGCATTGATTCTCGTATAATCAGCGGCCTGCGAATTTTCTTTCTTCCTGCCAAGCCGATCGCCATGACTCTGCCACGTCGACAATTCATCCAAGCCACCGTTGCCGGAACTATGGCTTGTGCCGCACCTGCGATCCACGCTCAATCCAAAGGTAAGAAGTACCGCACCGCATTGATCGGCAGCGGTTGGTGGGGGATGAACATTTTGAAGGAAGCGCTCGCGGCGGGAAACACGCAGTGTGTCGCGCTTTGCGATGTCGATGCGGACAAGTTGGAGATCGCCGCCGAAGAAGTAGACGATTTGTCAGGCGACAGCCCAAAAACATTCACCGACTTTCGCGAACTGCTGGACAAAGTCGAAATCGATATCGCGATCGTTGCCACACCCGATCACTGGCATGCACTCAACACGATTGCCGCGATCGAAAAGGGCGCGCACATCTTTGTTGAAAAGCCCACCGGACATACGATCGGCGAAAGCCGCGCGATGCTCAATGCCGCTCGTGCAAACAACTGCACCGTCCAAGTTGGCCTGCACCGTCGCATTGGACCGCATTACGTATCTGGAATGAAATTCTTGAAAGACGGCGGCGCGGGCGATATCGGATTGGTCGAAGCGTTCGTACACAGTCGCGGCGGCGAAGAAAAACCCACGCGTAACAGCCCGCCGCCCGAGCAACTTGATTGGGAGATGTACTGCGGGCCCGCTCCGTTGCGACCGTTCAACCGCAAAATTCATCCCGGCGGATTCAGGCACTTCTTAGACTTTGCCAACGGCACGCTGGGTGACTGGGGCGTACATTGGCTGGATCAAATTTTATGGTGGACGGATGAAAAGTATCCCACGCACATTCACTCCACCGGCGGACGACCAATCAAAGGCGCCGCTGTACTCAACGACAAAGAGCAAACCTCCGACTCGCCCGATCATCAAGTCGCGACCTATCAGTTCGAATCCTTCACAGCGACTTGGGAACACCGACGTTTCGCTGGAAACGGCCCCGAGCAATCGTCCGTCGGCTGTTATTTCCATGGCACCAAGGGCACCTTCCACATGGGATGGCGTGATGGTTGGACTTTCTACCCTGCGGATGCCAAACAACCCAAAGTGCATCAAGATGCTCAGCATAAGGAACCCGATGGGCACAGCA
>JBAUHR010000836.1:0-2276 GCA_049680385.1 Rubripirellula sp.
TTCTAAAGTCGAACGGTCAGCGGAATGACTCATGTCGATCACCATGCCAACGCGGTTCATTTCGGCAATAAACTGCTTCCCCATACGGGTGATGCCGGGGTCTTCAGCCTCATAGCAACCGGTCGCCAGCAGCGATTGATTGTTGTAGCTCAGCTGCATGAACCGAGCGCCGAGTTGATGGAGAATTTCGATCAGCCCTATATCGTCTTCAACCGGACTTGGGTTTTGGAAACCAAAGAAGATTACTGTTCGATTTGTTGCCCGTGCCAAGCTAACATCTGCAGCTGTATGCCCCTGAAATATCAAATCTGGGTGCTGCTCAAACCAATTATTCCACCGCTCAATGTTGGAGACCGTTTCGCGAAAATTCTCATGATAAGCGATGGTGACGTGGACAGCGTCAACACCTCCTTCGCGCATTTGGTGAAAGATTTTCTCCGACCAGTTTGCATATTGCAGACAATCAATGCGGTAAGCCATTTGGTCTACTCCGGCTGGCCAGAAGAGATATAGGCCGTCTTCACAGTGGTATAGAACTCGGCAGCATAAGAACCTTGTTCACGCGAGCCGTAAGAACTGTCACCCCTGCCACCAAATGGAACATGATAGTCTGTACCGGCGGTTGGCAGGTTGACCATCACGCAGCCGGTGCGGGCATTTCTACGAAAATGAGAAGCTCTGGAAAGCGACTTGGTGACAATGCCTGACGTCAAGCCAAACCTTGTGTCGTTTACGGTATCAAGCGCTTCTTGATAGGAGGCAACTTTGATGACGCAAGCAATCGGCGCAAACATTTCTTCAGTGTTGATACGCATGGCATTTGTTGAATTCGTAAAGACCGCCGGAGACATGTAGAAGCCGTCCGTATCCTGCTTTAAGCGTTCTCCACCACATTCAAGCTTGGCACCTTCTTGCTGGCCAATTTGAATATACTCAAGGTTGGCTGCCAGTTGTTGCTCACTAACCACGGGCCCTATCTGAGTCCCCTCTGACAGGGCATGACCCACTTTCATTGCTTTGGTGCTAGTAATCAGTTTTTCAACGAATGCGTCATGTACCGCTTCATGGACGATAAGGCGCGAAGACGCAGTGCACTTTTGACCAGTGCCGCCAAATGCACCAGCAACAGCCAAGGAAACAGCCAGATCAATATCTGCATCATCCATCACAACCAGCGCATTCTTGGAGCCCATCTCCAATTGGATCTTCGTCAAATTACCGATTGCAGAGGCAGCAATGCCCTTGCCAACCGGGACTGATCCGGTAAACGAAATTGCATCTACTTCGGTAGATTCGACCAGTTTTTGCCCAATTTCACTTCCTGCACCCATAACCAGATTGAACAAGCCATCGGGGATATCCTGACGGGCAATAATTTCCGTCAGAGCCACAGCAGAAGCCGGTGTCAAATTAGCTGGTTTCCAAATAACTGCGTTGCCGAAGGCGAGTGCCGGGGCGATTTTCCAACTGGCGGTTGCGGTTGGAAAATTCCATGGTGAAATAATCGCAACAGTGCCGATTGGCTCGCGGCGAACATCTACCTCGATGTCGGGGCGCACACTGTCTGCGTTGTCACCAATCTGGCGAAGACATTCTGCTGCATAATAGGTGAAAAATTGGCTAGCCCGGTAGACCTCACCTTTGCCTTCCGCCAATGGTTTGCCTTCTTCTCTCGCAAGCAGTTCACCCAGTTCAGCGGATCGCTCCATCAGCTCTTCGCCAATAGCCATCAGCACAGACTGGCGACGCTCCAGCCCAAAAGCTGCCCATTCAACTTGGGCCTTTTTTGCGGCCATGAGAGCCTGATCGAGCTGTTCACTGCTGGCTTGAGCAAATTTACCGATTGTATCGGAGATATCTGATGGGTTTATGTTTTCGATTTCACTCACTCCTGCAACCCATCTGCCGGCAATGAAATTCTTGTTGAGTGTAGACACCGATGTTCTCCCCTGGCCGCGAATTAGCTCGCAGGCCTCTTGTTGGAGAACTTGTGTTGAATTGGGAGTTAAGGCAAATAAGAAATAATTGATTCTACTTCAGAGAAACTGAATTACTGGAGTTGCGCATTAAGTGATGCTCAACTTCATCCCGTCGATTTTGGCGAGAAATGCCCTAGCTGCAGGGAGTAGCAGCCTGTTCGGCTTTGAGACCACATACACATTTCGCTCCGCCTTGCAGTCGATAATCGGCAGGAACTTTAACGCGTTTTCTTCAGCAGGAACTGCTTGACGAGGCAACAATGTGATTCCCGCTCCTGCCCGAACGAGAGCGAGGAG
>JBAUHR010000837.1:0-7852 GCA_049680385.1 Rubripirellula sp.
CGCTTGCTGTTGCGTGGACCGGCGGATCTCGAATTACGTTCCGTCGATGCAATTTTGCTTCGCGAAGGTGCAGCAAGCTGCTTCGTTTCGGAAATCGGCCAGGGGTTTCGGATCGCGACGGATGAAATGGAAGTGATCGATGTGGGAACAGCGTTCAGCATTGATGTTCACCGTGACAGAGAGTCCGAAGTTCATGTGCTCGAAGGCTCGGTCGAGATCAAATCACCAAAGCGTGAGGTGCTGGAATTGAAGGAGCGCCACGCGATTCGCATGAGCGATACGGGACCGATCGATGTCGGTTATTCTCCCGATCGATTCCCTCAACCAGCGTCGCTGCGAGCGCTGCAACGGGACCATGGGGATAAACGGCACGCCGCCTGGCAGACGAACGCACGCAAGCTAGCCACTGACCCAACAGTATTGTTGCACTACACGTTTGACGACGCTGGTGAGGGTTCACCGATTGATGGCCCGCGTCAAGTTGGCGGGCAAAGCCATGGTGTCGAAGTCTCGAATCATGCCATTGGTTCGGGAAAAGCGAGCAACGGCGCTGTGATTGGTTGTGACTGGACAGAGGGCCGATGGCCGTCCAAGAGTGCGATTCTTTATCGCAATGCCGATGACCGAGTTCTATTTCAAGTTCCCGGCGTTTATCGATCACTGACTTTCATGGCGTGGATTCGCATCGACGCGCTGACTCAGCCGATCACGTCACTGATGATGACCGAAGCACCCAGTCGTCGCAGACGATTCGCTTCGACAGAATCCCAGATTGCGAGCGACGCTGTTCGTCGTCGCTTGACCTCAACCGTGCAGTCTGTTCGTTGGGAACTCAATCAACAGCAATCCAACGTTCTCTTCAGCATCGGTCACGGAAGTGGTCCACCGCGAGATTGGCGTTACGAAAAATTCCCCGCTGCTAACGCGGCCACGAACGCGGATCTCTGGGGAAAATGGATACTGGTTGGCGTAACGTGCGACACGCAGCGTCATCAGGTCGTTCACTACCTGAACGGAGCAGAGATTGGACAAGGTGAATTGGCAAGCGATGCACCACTTCTGCTGGACTTCATGGAACTTGGTAACTTCGGAATATCAACCGACGAACTAGAAAGATCCGCCGGCCTTTCCCAGCGTCGTTTTTACGGAGCGATCGACGAAGTCGTCATTGCGGAGCGCGTTTTCACGCCCACCGAATTACGAAGCCTCTGGGAAATCGGCCGACCGTGATCCCAGAAGACATGATCACATTCATACCCAGCGTATCGCAGCACACGAACCTGTCGTTCCGGATTCCGCGTAGTGTCTGAGAGAACCGTCTTGCTAAGCGATGGATGCAGACGGTGTTTCTGATTGCCGGCACAGGCTTCTCGCATTCCGAAATGCCAAGCAGATTTGACAGCGATTGCCGTCTACGATCCCTTCCTGCTCACGCTGTCGATTTTATCTTGCATCGACTGCTCTCGATCCGTGCGTGTGCCAAGCTTGATGCTGGTCGTGATTCGCGGTGCACCCATCGCGTGAACGCGTTCATGACAACGCTTGACCGCGGCGAACACCTCGTCCCATTCGCCTTCGACATTCGTTCCGTATGCGTGGACTTGGTGATTCAGCCCTGCTTCCCGCAGCACCTCTTGGCACTCAGCCACATACTCTCCAACGGACACACCAACGCCCATCGGCACGACGCACAAATCGATGATCACTCGCATACTGCTTGTATCCCTAGTCGTTGACGATCTACCAAATGAGACATCGAATTGTAGGCGATTTCCGCCTAACAGCCAGGTCCACCCGCACGAAGGGCCGACGACATCGAACATGCTGGAACACACGACGGGTTTCTACCAAGATCAATCGCCCCGAACGAAGTCAACCGAGTTGGATCCTGTAATTCCGGCGGTTGTGGTCAGCGTTCGCTCATTGCATGATGAGGGCAACCGCTACTGACACAGAAACAATTCACGCACGCGATTTTTCGGACAAGCTAGATGGACCAGTGGAAGAACATGGCAAAGTTGTTTGATCTGATGCGAACAATGGCCGGCGAAATGGCCGAGAGCATTCCCGCGGAGGAATTCGACACGCCGCGTGGCGACGCGAATAGCCCGAAATGGATTCTCGGGCACTTGGCTCTCGGGATGGACTTTGGCTTGATGCTGCTAGGATCGCCGACCCCGGCGATCGAGGCGATGATGCCCAAGTATGGACCGGAGAGTGCAGGCGGCGCGGTTGGCGATGACGGACGTAGCCGAGCGGATCTACTGGAACATTTCCGCACGGTGGGTGACGAACTAAAGGCAAAAGTCTTAGCTGCCGATCCTGCGGTTTTTGCCGAGAAGCAACCGACGCCGTTCTTAGCCGAAGAGTTGCCGACCGTTGGTGATCTACTGGCACACGTTTTCACCACTCACATTGCGCTACACATGGGCCAACTTTCGCAGATTCGTCGCGAATCGGGAATCAATAGCTGGTATCAAATCGCCGGAGCTTAACCTCGCCGAGGATGCCATGTAAAAGCCACCGGGGGAAACCGAAACTGCATACGGATCGCGTCGAAGACCGTCCGATCCTACCACGCGATGTCACGCGTCAATCGTGATATGGGCGCGATATGGGCAACGATAGAACCGTGTCGATCCTTGCTCCTTCCTGTCCAATTCGACGTTACAGTTTCGGTGCAAGAAACCCGAGATGGTGGGCCGCGTGGATCCACATGAACTGGCGCCATTGGTCGTGATTTAGGTTATCGACGAATGGGTAGTCATCCAGCGATCCAGCAAACGACTCACATCGCCTAATTGTTTCAACACAGCTTTCAATGATTACGACATCGTCGACGTCCGACCTAGATTTTGGTTGCAGGCTTGGCAGGGTCGGAACGCTCGGCATCTTTCGCGTTTTCAAGATCCAACGAGTAAACAGTTCGCCGGCAGTTGCCCGAATCAGCCAAGGCAAGCGAAAGCCGAGGCCGTCCATTTCACCCGCCATCGTGGCCGTCAAGTGCTCGCAAATCTGCGTCAAGTTCCAGTTCTTCGTCCTAACATAGCCTTCTGTTTGCAAACGACGGACCTCGGCGACAACGTCGTCGCCGGATCGAAAGTCAAGTTGACGTTTGTGTAATTTTGACAATGCAAGGTACTTCGCGGTGGAGCACTAGTATGGATGAATTCGCCAGCGTCGCACCGAGTACTATCGCGATCGTTCGGCGACGTTGTCCCGAATGCGATTCCAAGCTGGCTTGGGCTTGCCATCATGCGTTTGCAGACCGAGCGTGCCGAGGTACTTTGCAAATGCCACAAGCTCGACGCCATAGTATTTCGTCATCGCAGCGACTTCGGTTCGCGACAGGTCGCAGGTCCAGACGAAATTAATCACAGGAACAGCTTCGACGTGCTTGTCCCACGCAGCGAACATCGCATCGACAAACGCTGCCTGATGAATCTGCGAACTGCCACACGCTGCGTCGCTTGGATAGCCAGCCTCAAGCAAATAGACCGGCTTATCCGACGCTACCTCGATCATTTTCACAAAGTCCGCTTCGATGCTTGACGGGGGTCGTACCTGGAACGATTCGTCGAGCGGATAGTAGGTCAACATGCAAACGTCGGCCGCCGACTCGAGCTTGTTCAATTCGGATGCGAGTTCACCAACCCGTCCTCCGAACGTAACTTTAACGCCGACAGGAATGTCCGGATGATTGTCGTGGATATGATCGACCACAGCTTTAAAGAATACGGTGTACCCGGCAAGCTGTTCAGGATGTGCCGCGAACCAGCCGTCGACTTCATTGCCGACCGAGATCGCTATGACGCTGGCGTCGGGAAGCTGTTCCAAAGTCCAATCGATCCATTTGCAAAAGGCTTCAATTCGCTGATCCGAGTCCCACGACAGATCACGCAGATGTTCCGGAACTCGCAACGCATTCGTGTCGATCGGATTTAACGACAGAACAATCGAGGTATCGAGAGCGGGATAAACCTGGTTTGCCATCGAGACGAACTCGCTGGTATAGGTTGCCGGCGTGGCTTCGATTTCGTCCCACTGCTGCGGCAGTTCGATGAACTGGATCCCGGCATGTTTGGCCGATGCAAACGCTAGCTCGTACCCGACACTGCCCTCCGTCACACCGAAACCCAACGTACGATCGGGCATCGTCCCGACCGGCGGTTGGACCGAATGCGAACCACATCCGAGACAACTGATCGCCGTGACTGACGTGACAACGAATCGACAAAACTGACGCAGCAAACTATTCATCTTCACCTTTCTTGTTCGCGGCCCAAAATTCAGCACGCATGTTCTGTTGCAAATCAAACGTCGATGCCCGCTACTTCATGTGATGGCTTCGCTCTGGGACAAGAGAGCGATGGGCTTCGCCAAAAACACTCCGTCTGCTGCCAAATCGCCATAAATTATACCGTCACACGATAAGCTAGTCAGGTCGTTTCGCGAACAGTCGACGCGTACAGATTTCGTTACACTGCCAATCACAGTAACTGCCAACTTCACACTGTTATTTCCCCCTCGCAGAACCATGTCCACCGATACAGATCCAGCATCGCAAGAACCGTCCGATCCCGCTTGCCCAGTTTGCCGCGGCCCGCTCGTTGACATTCGTGGCAAACTTCAATGCACTAAGTGTCATCGCATTTGCGAAACTTGTTGCGAGGGCGGCCGCGGGTAGGGGTGATGAGAATGGTGTCGTTGTTCGGCGATCAAATCATTTGGCTCTGCAATATCAGCTTCAAAGCGATCGAGTCTACGCGTCAGATTTTTGGACGGCCGAAAGTTGAAACAATCACGACCTCGGGTCTGCGAGCCGCCATGAACTCGACCGAGTCACCGCCGGTGCTGGTTGATGTCCGCAGCCGCGCCGAACAAGACGTGTCTCGAATTCCGGGTGCGATCTCCCAGCAGGAATACCAAGTCGGCGCGGCAGACCTGGCTGGCCGGCGGGTTGTTACCTACTGCACCGTTGGCGGGCGAAGCTATATGTTCGCTCGAAAGTTGGTGGCGACCGGTGTTGACGCATCGAACTATCGCGCCAGCATTTTGGGTTGGTGTCGTGCTGGCTTGCCGCTTGAATCGCCCGACGGAAGCGAGACCAATGCTGTGCATCCGTACTGGCCGATTTTCCACGTCCCAAACCAATACGAAGTAAAAACCAAGCGATTGAAACCGCCGGATCGTTGATCAACATGGTCAAGCCGACATCACTGAGTCATGCTGTCACCAGATGGCCGACGCTAACCGATCGTGCAAAACCTGATGATCGCGCGAGCGATTGATCGAAAGCCCTTCGAGGCAATCGACCATGCACGACGCCGCAGGAGTCGTCGTTGGTCACTTGGCGGGGAACCCTAAGAGTCGCTATTCGACATCCACAAGTTCGACGACGAAGTGCAGGTCCGAATGAGCGGGGATGGAGCCTGGTGAACCGGCTTCGCCATAGCCGAGTCGTGACGGAACCCACAGTTCAATCATTCCGCCCTGGCCGACAAGCTGCATTCCTTCGGTCCAACCGGCGATGACGTTTCGAAGCGGAAAAGTTGTCGGTTCACCTCGTTCATACGAACTGTCGAACACTTTTCCCTGGTCGAGCCAGCCGCGATAATTGACCGTCACAGTGTCGCTGGTCGAAGGTTTCTTGCCGTCGGAGTTTCGCAGAATCCGGTACTTCAGTCCTGAATCGGTCGTCGAGAACTCCGACGCGACCGCCGCATCCATCGAACCCGCTCCGCTTTGCAGTTCGGGCATATCGAGAAACGTGACCGGTTTCCAATCAGCTTTCGCGGCAAGCTCGGACGCCCACGCGGCAGGCTGGTCCTGGCCTCGTTTCCATGCGGAACGACATCCCGGAACGATCACTAGCAAACTCAG
Source organism: Rubripirellula sp. (assembly GCA_049680385.1). Classification (GTDB taxonomy): domain Bacteria; phylum Planctomycetota; class Planctomycetia; order Pirellulales; family Pirellulaceae; genus Rubripirellula. The sequence goes on from JBAUHR010000837.1 coordinate 5,884, forward strand.
TAGGCACCACGGCAAACAAGTCTTCATTGCTGTTCCAACGCTCCGGTCTCGGGTTCCGCATCAATCCATAACTCCCGTCGGCAGCAAACCTTGTCGCCACCGTTGAACCGCGAGACTAGCTAAATCCGCCATTTGCCGAAAGTCCTTCCTTGACGAAGATCGTGCGGTTTTACCTCACTCACCCGCTGGCGGATTCCACAACTGAGCCGTGTTTCCAGAACTAGTTTTCCGCTACCGCGACCGACCTTCCTGCGAGAAGGGAAAGGTCAAAGCACTGTAAACACTTAGGAACGAACAACCAAGAACCGCACGACCCTAACGATCTAAAGCCTCGGTTTCGGCGGCTTCACGGCGGGTTGCCAAGGGGCGATCCCATCCAGTTTGGTCTTCCTCGAGAAAACCTTGCTGCCGCACGTGACGTACAGGGTCGACATGTCTTCGCCGGCAAGAACACAGTTGGATAACTTGCCGGACATGCTGGGCCGCGAAAGAATCAAGTGCACGCGTCCGGGCGGGTCAATGATTTGAATGCCAAGTTTGGTTGCGACCAATAGCGAACCGTCTTTCGTCATCGTGACACCGTCGGCTCCGCCAATCATGTCGTCTTGCGGCGTGTGTACGTAACTGTAGGGCTGGCCGTACAGCAACTCGCCCGCCTTCGCGTCGATTTTGTACGACCACACGTACCGGCCTTCCGCATCGACGACCATCAGGAAACGTCGATCGGGGGTGACGATCAGTCCGTTGGGCTTCTTTGGACCCGTGCCGGCTTTGATTGGCTTGCCATTGCCGCGAGGGTCACCGTCAGCGTCGATTGGCAGATACCAAACCGCTTGCTCGGTCGGACCGGTGAAGTAGATGCCGTGTTCAAGAACGACTAAATCATTGCAAGAAACGCCAGAGCACAAATCGGTGCGAGTGCCATCGGGGTCAATTCGCGTTACGATCATCGCAGTGTTTCGCGCACAATATAGGCGACCACTGCCATCGAACATCAACGCACTAACGCCTGGCAAGTCGTCAACAAACTTCGTCGCGTGATCGGTACCAGCAGCAATCTTCCAAATCTCGCCTCGCGGTCCATCGATAAAGTACACGTCGCCGTTGGGCGCGACCGCAGGACCTTCGGTGTACTTGTGACCGTCACTGACCAGCTTCCACGATTCGCCGGCGATCAAACGGTCTTTGAGTTCGGGATGATCTGAAACGTCGGACTCAATCGGCTGCTCAAAGTCTTGCCACAGCCAACGCATCGCATCCGGGAAAATTGCGGCACCATGTTTTCCGTTGTGGCCGCCTTCGCCCCAAACGTGCTTGACTTGGTAACCCGCCCACTGCAGCGATGCGAGCATCGTTTGATTGGCGTGCCACCAACTGCCGCCATAGATATTTAAGTCGTTGCTGCCGTCCTGCAAAAATACTCGCAGCGGTCTAGGTTCGTGTTTGCGAACCAGGGTCGGGTATTCGTTGCCGCCTCGCAGTCCGACGTAAGTTCCGACCGTACTGAATACTCGGCGGAATTGATCGCTACGATGCCAGGCAACACCAAATGCCGCGATCGCACCACTGCTACTGCCGCCGATCGCTCGCAGGTTCGGATCGTCCGTGATCGCATACGCCTTGCGGACTTCGGGAATCAATTCATCGATCACGAACGACGCATACCGATCGCTGACCGTGTCGTATTCAAAGCTGCGATTGAAACGATCCTGCGCACCGTCGCCGCCAGGCACAACGCCGGGGTTCACACAGACGGCAATCGTGACTGGCATTTCGCCGCGATGGATCAAATTGTCAAACACATGGTGGATTAGATATTCGCCCTTTTCCTGGACGTACTTTGCACCGTCCTGGAAAACCATCAATGCAGCCGGTTTCGTCTGGTCGTACTGTGCCGGCACGTAAACAAAATAATCGCGCTCGGTTCCGGGATAGACCGAACTGTCAGTGAATCGATGAGCGGTAACCG
>JBAUHR010000838.1:0-7085 GCA_049680385.1 Rubripirellula sp.
GTTTGGCAAGCCCGAAACGATGGGACTTGCTTAGCAGGACCTTTTGTTGATTCGTTCAGCAACAGGCTGGCTGCACAGTTTACGACCGCGGCGCGCCAGGCAACTCGAAACCTTACACTGGGTTTTATGAATCCTTATCAAGCAACTGACCAGTTCGATGGCGAACTTGCCGGCGAGTTCGAAGAACCCATCGTGGCCGTCTTGGTCGATCCACCACCGGATGAATCTTCGGTCCGATCGAATCTGCGACCGCGATGGTGGACGCCGCTTGTCGTGATCGCAGCGTCCGGCGCGGCATTCTTGCTAGCCAGTACCGTGTTGGCGTTGGCGGCGGTTTGGGTTGTCTTTGGCGAGGTGTCGTTCGAGATTTTAGGCTCGGCCGCCACGATGGCGACGCTGTTCGAGTCTCGGTGGGGACTGTTGCTGTTGTTTGTGATGCCGCAGTTCGCGTTGGTGGCAGTGCCGCTTGCTGCTGCACGCCTTTCGCCCGAACCGATGGCAAGACGACTGGGTTTGGTCCGCGGCACTTGGCCGACATGGGCTTGGATCGGTTCAGCACTGGCTACACCATTGATAGGGCTGGTCTCTGGAATCTTGGTGGGGCTGTTCTTGGACGAGAGTGACGGGCTGAAGGAGATTTCGGGTGTCTTTCGCACGCATGGACAGAATGGTTTCTTGGTCCCTCTGGCGCTGATGATCGGCGTTACGCCCGCGATTTGTGAAGAGATCTTATTTCGCGGCTACATCCAGACCCGGCTGGTTCGGTCCTTTAGCCCAACGATCGGAGTGTTCGTCGCTTCATTCCTATTCGCTGCATTTCATATGGATTTGGTCCATGTCGTCGCGGTGTTCCCGCTGGGCGTCTTCCTGGGCATGGTGTCGTACCGCAGCGGGTCGCTCTTTCCTGCGATGCTCGGGCACTTTGTCAATAACGTGATCAGTGTCGTGATGATCGTGATGGCGCCCGAGGATGAAACGGACGTTTTGGCGGCTCCTGCGATTGCAGTCACCCTTTCCATCCTCGTGGTGGGTATCTTAGGGATGGCAGCCACGGTCGCAGCCGCGGTCATGTACGGCCCACCCGGCAATGGCGATTCGATTGCCTCCGGCGATATTTCGCTTCCGAACTCTTCCAGTGACGGTGATCGATGATGCTTCCTTTCCGCCTTGGATTCGACCATCCCGGCTATTTGTGGTTGCTGTTGGCACTGCCGCTGTTGTGGTGGGTTGGGTTTGCGTCGCTGGCTGTGCTCGGTGGTTTCAGGCGAGCGTTGACGTTGCTGTTGCGAACGGTCGTTTGGACGGCAATCGTTTTTGCGAGTGCCGGCGTGCAAATGGTTTGGGGCAGCGACCGCGTGACGGTGATGTACTTGCTCGATCAATCGGAAAGCATCCCGGCGGCAAAACGCCAAGTGATGTTGGACTACGTGATCCGAAATGTGCGCCGGCATCGCGACGAAGTCCGCAAGGACCGCGCTGGGATCGTTGTTTTTGGACGCGATTCGGCGATCGAGATCCCGCCCTACGACGACAACATCCCACAGCTTCGCCGGTTGGAAAGTTTGGGAGGGCGCACGGATGCGACCAATTTGGAATCCGCCATCAACTTGGCTAAGGCATCGATGCCCGAGGATACTTCGCGGCGATTGGTGATCGTTACCGATGGCAACGAGAACGTCGGTCAAGCGAGGTCTTTGGCGGCGCGCGTTGCCGATTCGGGGATTGGCATTGATGTGGTGCCGGTCGTCTTGGAATCGGCCAACGAAGTGTTGGTCGAAAAGGTTGACTTGCCCAACAACATTCGCAAGGGACAACCGTTCGAAGCCCGTGTCGTCCTGAACAACTATTCCGACGATGGCAACGCGGATCCCGTCCGGGGAACGTTGCGAGTCAAACAAAGTGTTGGCGGCGAAGAAACGTTGTTGTTGGAGGAAGCGATCACGCTGGATTCCGGTAAGAACGTATTCCCGCTTCGTCACCAAATTGAACAACCGGCTGCGTACATTTATGACGCCGAGTTTGTGCCGGCAACCGAAGACGACGATGGTTTGGTTCAGAACAACAATGCAACTGCCTACACTTACGTTCGCGGTAAAGGACGCGTGCTGCTGATCCAGGAACGAAGTCGCATTGGTGACTTTGACTTGATGATCCAGGCGTTACGAGAAGGAAACATCGAAGTGGTCACCCAGGCAAGCGACGAGTTGTTTGGGTCACTGGCTGAACTGCAGGCCTACGATGCGGTGATTTTGGCGGGTGTACCGCGAGTATCCGGTGAGTCATCGGACCAGATCACGTCGTTTACGGACGAGCAGATCGAGATGCTTGTCAGCAATACTCAGCAACTAGGTGCCGGTCTGCTGATGATCGGAGGTCCCGAAGCCTTCGGTGCGGGCGGCTGGGTCGGAACGAAGCTTGAAGAATCGATGCCAGTCGATTTCAAAATCAAGAACACGAAAATCCAAGCGGTCGGTGCACTTGCCTTGATTATGCACGCCTCGGAAATGGCGGATGGCAATCACTGGCAAAAAGTGATCGCAAAGGCATCCATCGAACAGCTCGGCCCGTCCGACTACGCCGGCGTCTTGCACTGGACCATGCGAGGTGATTCGTGGATGTGGGGCGGCAAGAATGGGTTGCTCGAAGTTGGCTCGAATCGCAAAGCGATGCTGGCGGCCCTTGGCCGGATGACGCCCGGCGATATGCCGCAATTTGATCCGGCGATGCGAATGGCCGTCGCTGGACTTGCGCGAACGCCGGCTTCGGTCAAGCACTGCATCATCATTTCAGACGGTGACCCGACCGACCCGTCGCCCGCAACGATCAAGTCGTTCAAAGACAATAACATTACGATCAGCACGGTGGCGGTGGCTTCGCACGGCTTGACCGAAAGCCGCCGTTTGCAACAAATCGCTCAGGCGACGGGTGGAAAGTACTACGCGGTTGCCAACGGTCGGGCGTTGCCGCGAATCTTCCAACGCGAAGCTCGCCGAGTGTCACGTCCCTTGGTGTACGAGCCGCCCGGTGGGGCGATTCCCGAAGTGATTTTTCCGCACCCGATGCTCGATGGTATTGATCGGACGCTGCCCAATGTGACCGGATTTGTGCTGACGCAAACCAAGGATAGCCCGCTTGCGCAGGTCTTGATTCAGTCGCCCAAACCGGACGCACCCGAGAATGCAACGATCTTGGCCGTTTGGACCTACGGGCTCGGCCGGACCGCCGTATTAACGACGGATGCCGGAACCAAGTGGGCATCGGACTGGACGGGCTGGGGCGAGTACGACAAGTTCTATGCGCAATTGGTCCGCTGGTTGATGCGACCGACTGGCGACACTGGAAAGTTCACCATCGCGACTCAAATACGCGATGGGCAAGTTCAAGTTGTCGTTAATGCGTTGACCGGTGAAGACGCGTTCCTGAACTTTTTGGACATGAACGCGACGGCGTTGGGGCCCGACTTGAAGCCGATTCCGCTGCGGATGCGACAGACCGCACCGGGACGATATTTGGGTGAATTTGCCGCCGACGGATCAGGCAGCTACTTCGTCAACGTGATCCCCGGTCCGGGCGCGGCACCGCTGACGACTGGGGTGACCGTTCCCTACAGCGAAGAATTCCGCGTTCGCGAAAGCAACCAAGCGCTGATTCAGTCATTGGCTTCGACGACACCGCGTGGAGGCTCGGCAGGGGTGGTCACGGCTCCGTTGGATTTACAGCCATCAGAGGAGTTGGTCGACGGCAATTCGTTCCGGGGTGGCTTGGCGCTGGCCCGCAGTATTCGAGACGCGTGGCCTTGGTTTGTGTTAGCAGCTTGTTGCCTGTTTCTAGGCGATGTGTTCGTCCGGCGGGTGTCGTTGAACTTTGATTGGGTTGGCAAAGCGATCAAGAAGATCAGCGGATCGAGCGACGGCAAAGACGCGATCGTTACGGCTCGTTTGGATACGCTAAAGAAAAACAAAGAGTCGCTCGACGAGTCGCTGCAAAAACGTCGTTCAAGTGTTCGGTTCGAACCCGAGGCAACCGTTGGTCGCACCGAGTCAGTTGATCTGGATGATCCGACCGCATCGCCGCTGAAAAACGCCCCAACAGCAAAGCCAGTCGATGCTCCCGAGCAAAAGAGCTACACCGAACGCTTGCTCGAAGCCAAACGCAAGGCGAACAAGAACGACTGATTCGTGGCCCCGCGACTCCGTTCGGCGCGGGTGTGCGGTAGGTGCTTCGAACTGCGATGCGGTTCAAATCACCCCAGCGGATTCGCGGAGTCACAAATTCGGAAGAGACTTCGTAGTCGTCAAAGTCCGGTGCGTTTGAATCTCAAACTAACGCTAACCCGTACATCTTCACGCCGTTTCGAGCGCGTGCTTTCGCCAGTCGTAAATTGCAACGGTTCAACCGATTGTTCGTTTCGGGTAAGTCCAACGGTTTGGTGGGGTCCTGCTTACCTGGGATGCAAGTCCGGGCGATAGTCTCAATATCTTAATAATTCGGGTTCTCCTACCGCGACGATGCAACAACCGGGGCCCGGCAGGATGCCGCCTCACAAACTCATGATCGTTGCGTTCCCGTTTGGGGGTGCAGCCAACGCAAACCACGGACGGTTTCCTTTGATATCTTCATCCCACTCGAGGGCGCGCCGCGCGCTCTTGGCGACGCTAGGCGTCGCTGCCACTCTTCCGTCGTTTTGTCTTTCGACGGCTTCTGCCGATGATAGCGCACTTGCACGGGCATTGATGATGCCCGACGTTGCGAGCACGGCACCTATTGAACGAGTCTCCTACACGGCTGCCTACTTGCAGCAAGACGCCGCGGCCGAAGGACACTTGCCGGCGCCAGTCACAGCGCCGAAAAAGGCACCTGCTGATTTAGCAAAGGAAGAAGTCGTTGCTGAAAAGGACGACGAAAAAGACGAAGCAACCGTTCCGCTAGCAGACTACGAAGATCTGCTGGGACGAGTCGACGAGATGGAAGAGTCTTGGGACAAGTACCAGGACAAGCTGAAGGAAGAATCAGACGCGAAGAAGAAAAAGTCCAGCTACAAACTCGGTGGACGTGTCCACTTGGACAACTGGAACTTTGTCGATTCGGACGCAGGCATCAACGAACTCGAAACAGGTGACCCGACCGACGATCCTGAGAATCGTTGGGACTTCCGGCGCATTCGTTTGGAACTCGCTGGTGACGTTCCCAACAACATGCTGTTTCGTATTCAGATAGACTTCAATAATCCGGCTCAAGCGGAAATGAAGGACGTCTACCTGGGGTTCAAGAACCCACCGAACAATCAAACATTGCTGATCGGCAATCAAAAGCGGCCGATCGGTTTGGACCACCTCAATAGTAGCCGGCACAATGTGTTCGCCGAGCGACCGTTTGCCGTCGAAACGTTCAACGAAGACGCTCGTCGTTTGGGCGCCTGTATGTACGGGTATACCGACGATGAATTGTTTCACTGGCGGTACGGTGCGTTCCTTTTAGAGAATCTGAGCACCGATGGTCGGTATCGCGGTGACTTCAGCGAAGCCGGTATCTACGGTCGTTTGTCGTCGAGTCCTTGGTACGACAAGACTAGCGGCGGTCGCGGGTACATGCACTTGGCGATGTCCGGTTCGGTCAACCAAACCGACGGCAACGGTACTTTGGATGCAGACGACAATTCCAACGAAGCTCGTTTTCGGACTCGGCCATTGGCACGTAGCGATTCACGTTGGTACAACACCAACCGCATCCTTGGTGCCAACAACTACGAACAGCTAGGTCTGGAATCGATCATAAACATCGGTGCATTGCAGATCACCGGTGAATACATCAACACCTGGGTCCAGCGAGATCCGTTGGGCGGATTTAGCGGTGAAGACCTGCACTTCCACGGCGGTTACATCTACGCATCTTACTTCTTGACTGGTGAACACATTCCGTACGATCGCGTGACGGGAACGATTGATCGTGTGAAGCCGTTCGAGAACTTCTTCTTGGTGGATCGATGCACCGGAGGCACCGGCAAGGGCTGGGGGGCGCTAGCGATGGCGCTTCGTTACGATTACATCGACCTCAGTGATTCAGACATTAGCGGTGGACAAGGTCACGCTTTCACGGCTGGGTTGAACTGGTATTGGACGGCCTATTCCAAGTTGCAAACGAACTTGGTTTGGGGCGAAGTCAACGACGGTGGCCAAGGTATATCGAATATCCCAAATGCGACCGGAATCGATGGCAACTACACGATTCTTGGCACACGTTTCATGATCGATTTCTAGGGATCCGATGCTCGTAGTCCTCGATCGTAAAAGTCTCTCACACAACAAAATCGTAAGTCAGGAAGATAATCGATGTTAACAAGAACAATACAGGGCGCTAGCGCCGCGGCGGTCTTGGCCGTCATCGCTTTGGTGGCGACGCCATCGCCGGCATCGGCTGGGTTGCCGATGGGGTTACTCGATCAAACCGGTTGCACCAAGCGTTGCCCCGCATGTGATCACGTTTGTAAATTTGACGCTAAGGAAGTCGACGTCGAAAAGTCGTGCTTCGATGTCGAATCGAAAGTCATTTGCATTCCGCGGGTCGTGTTCCCGTGGCAAAAGAAGGACAAATGCGGATCTTGCAATTCGTGTGACGGCACCGGATGCAGTTCGTGCATCAACAATGGCGCCCGAACTCGCCGCGTGTGCGTTCTGAAGACAAAAAAGTACAAGTGCCCTGAATGCGAATACTCGTGGTCGGCGGAAAAGGCACCCTGCGGCGGCGGATGCGCAACTGGCTGTTGTGACACCGGTTGCGAAGCTGGGTGTGACACGACCACCTCGTACGGCGGATTCGAAGCTACAGCGGAACCCACATACGCACCGCAACCAAACTACGGCTATGCCCAGCCACACTCGGCTGAAGTGGAAACGATCATGGTTGAGTCCGCTCAAGGGACACCGACCGGTTCGGGCTATCAGCCCGCTTATGCAAAGTAGTCGCGACGCCGACGATTCCACCTTTCCATCGGGGCCGATCGGATTCATTTTCCGATCGGTCCATTTCTTTTTCGCGGCTAAGCAATGCATTGAATTCGTAGTACAGGCTGCCAGCCTGTGTGCTGC
>JBAUHR010000839.1:0-2177 GCA_049680385.1 Rubripirellula sp.
TGAGCCCAATCGAGTTCGAGTACAGCATTTCAACGCAACTCTTATTGAATCCATCCTGATCGTCAGGCTGGACTGTTTACCTTTCCGTTAAGATCGACCCACTGTCAACTTTTCGTGGGCAATTCCATGTACCTTAATGATCGGGCTCTTCGCCCGTTCGATATCTGCGCCCACGGGACAATAGGTCTGTTTCCCCCGTTCCCCATTCCAGACGTCCGTTGATTCAAGGGGGGAAAGATCAAGTTGCACCCACTCGGTAACCGCGCTGAACTTGGCTTGCCCGATTTTTTTGAGATCCTCAGCAATCCAAGACTCAATGACTGGGCCATCCTTATCTTGATCCACCGAAGCGGTGGGCATGATGACCTTGACGTACACCTGATTGGAATCTCGTTGGACAGCTTTCTTCGGTGTCAATTCTTGCGTTTTCACTGCGCTAGGAACCAGAGTGAGCGCTCCCCCGTCAATCGTTTTTGGCACTTGCGCGTAAGTGGTCACAGAGGACAGTGCGAGCCAAACGACGAATGCTAGTTTATACATTTGAGTTCGTTCCTGCGTGAAAGCTAGGTAGCGGCTCGCATCAACCGAGCGGGCCAAGAAATGCAAGCGTTGAGGTATTACGAAGCAACGCCCAATTTCTTAGGTGGAATTATAGATTGTTTTAGCGGGATAACGCTTTACTCACCTGACGGTGAAGGTGAGGACAAGTTGTTTGACCTGCGATAGCTGGTTGATCGGGTCGTTTCCACGATCGTGAGGCAAACTCGCCTAGGCGGGAACAGGCTTGGTCTCACTGGTGCGTGGGGGCGGAGTCAAACGAGCAGTCAGCAAAGTCTGGCGGCGGAGAATTTGATTGTGCTCCAAATCTGAGAATAACAGGCAAGCAGTTTGCCTTGCGAGAGCGGCGATCCAGGAAGGAAGTCCACTCGGCCGCTAACTCGGGATGCAATGAACTCGTGCCCGGCTATTTCACAGTGAGTAGCTCAGGAAGAGCTGTCAACAAATCGTGCGAATCCCCGATGCATAAGTAGCGAGGCACATCACCGATTTCGGCTGGAGCAATGCAAACCTTCCCCGACTTGAGATGTTTGATGACGAATGAAAAGAAGTCGCCGACGGTAGCTCCGATCACGTGACGAATTTCATCGTCGCGGCCACTACTGATTACCTGACCCACTCTGCCCGCAGGGCCTGGAGCAAAATCAATCGCAACGTAGTGCTGCGAATCACCAGCAAACGGAAGCCAGGTGGCATTCGCATACTTTACCTGCACGGCGTCAGGCGGAACCGATGAACATGATTCATTGAGGGACTCGTCGTCGTCTCGGCCGATTTCTGCCCACATCTCCCAATTGGTTGTCATTGCCTCGAGAGACATGAGCCCAATCCCGCATAGGAGTCCGCTGTTGGCCTCACATCCGTCGTGGAGCAAGTAGGAGGCGCGAAGCTCGCTCGGAAAGGTGTAGCCAGTCGCATTTTCGACCGCAGCGATCTCGGCTTCGGTTGCAGCCGGTCGGATCAGCGCCTTCATGCTGGGTTCATGCTCATCCAGCCATGATTCAAGTTGTGCCCAAAATTCACGTGCGATCATCACTCGTACCCATCAGCCGATTGGTGATCGTCCATCCGGTAGAGCGTTCGATCACCAGATTGCGGATCGAAAAACAAGCCGCAGTAAACATGGGCAAGCGCGTGGGCGAAGACGAGATGAACCCAGCCCTCTCCAGTGGCGAGGACGCGCACGCATCTGGTTGCACTTATAAGGGCTTGAACGCATTCGTCATCAACTGACGTATCGAGATATTCAGACGCCGATTCGCCATCATATTGTCTCGCGAACGAAAAGTCGGCCTCGATGTCAACAGGTATCAGACCCCGCCCAGGTTCCGCAAAGAACTCTCTGATGGATTCCGGATTCGGAGCATCGAGCAATTCATCCATGGCGGCTGCGTCCGGTTTTCTACAGCAAGCAATCGAACAAGCGTTTCGGATTACCTTGCTCTTAGAATGTTTGACGTGGGAGTAGTCCCAACAGCGGTCCTCCAATAGCCGAATAGCATAGGGACCACCTGCAAAGTCGATTGGAAGCGGCGTGGTGTCGAGAAACAGGGCGACTGAGTCCATCGAGAAGTCTGTCTTTGATTCGGTGAAGACGTAGTATTCAATGCTCATAATTC
>JBAUHR010000840.1:0-16741 GCA_049680385.1 Rubripirellula sp.
ATTCTGTACGAAATGAATGCGATTTTCGAACGGATCCAAGCGACGGAGGGAAGAACGTTGATGAAACAGGTCGACGTGATCGTTGATTCACCGTTGGCATCGCGGTTCACCGAGCTGTACCGTGACATGAAAGAGTTTTGGGGGATCGAGGCGAAGGCAAAGCTAGAAACCGATGACCAGCCGCTCGTTTTTGAAAACTTGACGACGGTCGGCGACCATCGCGAGCACCGTGATACCGTCAATTACCTAGCCGAACGCAAGCTGCCGGCACTCGTGATTGCTGGCAGCGGCATGTGTACCGGGGGCCGAGTCGTCAACTACTTGAAACGTTTCATTGGCGATCCGACGACCGATATCGTGTTCGTCGGATACCAAGCCGGTGGAACGCCGGGCAATATCATCAGCCGCGGCAGCCAATGGGTTCGGCTCAATGGGCGGCGTTTCGATGTGGCTGCGAAGGTGCATCAGATTCATGGTTATTCAGCACACGCCGATCAAGCCGACTTGCTTCGTTTTGTCGAAACGATGCCCAGTCCACCGGAACAAATTCGGCTGGTCCATGGCGAGTATCAACCCAAGCAGGTGTTTGCCGAAGAGCTCACCGAACGAGGGCTCAATGTCATCTGATTCCAAGAATTCCGTTTCTCCACCGTACTGCTGAACTATGGAAAATCAAAACGAACTTGACGTCGCGATCATTGGTGGCGGTCTGGCTGGGCTGACCTGTGCAGTCGTGCTAGCCGATGCTGGTCGTAGCGTCACCGTACTGGAAGCAACGGACCGACTTGGTGGACGTCTGCGAACTGACGTTGTCGACGGCTTTGCGCTGGATCATGGGCTGCAGTCGATGCTGACTGCTTATCCGGCGTGCCAGCGAATGTTGGATTATGACGCGCTGAGGTTGCGATACTTTGAACCCAGTCTGTTGATTCGCCAGCAAGGTCGATTTCGTGTTTTAAGTGATCCCCTGCAACGGCCAAGCCAGGCGATTGCGACGGCGCTAAATCCGGTTGGCAGTCTTGGGGAAAAGCTCTCGATCGCTAGGGTCCGTCGCAAAGCTCGTTTCGGAACACTGGACGAGCTTTACCATCGCAAAGACCAGCCGACGATCGATTATTTGCAACAGGCTGGTTTTTCACAGTCCATCATCGACGAGTTTTTTCGGCCGTTCGTCGGCGGTATCTTCCTAGACGAATCACTCGCTCAGTCGAGTCGGTTGTTCGAGTTTGTCTTTCGCATGTTTGCCGAAGGCAAAGTCGCTGTGCCGGCCGACGGCATGGCGGCGATCCCTCGCCAACTTGCCGATCGATTGCCGCGTGGGACCGTGCGTTTGCAGCAAAGCGTGACCAAAATCGATGACGGATGCTTGCACCTGAGCAGTGGTGAAACGCTGCGGGCGGATCAGATCGTCGTCGCGACCGAAAGCACCGCGGCTGCTCGATTGCTGGGGACGGCAAAGATTGCGACGCAGTGGAATCAAACCACCACGGTGTACTACGCAGCGGACAAGTCGCCTGATCAACGGAAGCAGTTGATGTTGCGCGGTGACGATGCGGGACCGGTACAGACGGTCGCGGTGATGTCCGACGTGGCGCCCGAGTATTCGGCAAGCGGACGAGCCTTGGTCTCGATCAGTCTTGGGCCGCTGGGGCCAGACCTTGATCGGAACGATTTGGACCAGCTCGATCAAAGTGTTCGGAAACAGCTTGGTGGCTGGTTCGGCGAGTCTGTCGACGGGTGGGAGCGTTTGGCGGTTTACCAAGTCCCGTATGCCCTGCCCAACCGAACGCTTGAACCGGTCATGCGATCGATTCAAGCGTCAGATTATGATGGGCCGGTCGGTGTGTTGGTTTGCGGTGACCACTGCGAAACGCCAAGCATCCAGGGTGCAATGAATAGCGGTATCCGAGTGGCCGATGCAATCCTTGGTAAACGCTAGTTGTTGAAACTGCCACCGAAGTTGTACGACCCCGAGATCGGCAGGATGCCATAGATACCCTCGGTGAAGACTTGGCGAACAAAGTTGTCGAACAATCGAATTGGGCTGCTTGGCAGGATGATCACGTCACCGTCACGCACCCAGATTTCATCGCAGGGATGAGCTTCGCGGCCAAGGATCGCGCCGCGAAGATCCAGTGTCGTCGAGATCAATTCCCAGTTGTCGCCACGACGGAAGACAACCACTTGGCGAAGGTTGGCACCGGTGCGGTGACCGCCAGCCATTGCGATCGCACCAAGTACCGTCGTTGGCGTGTTGTTCATGTCGTAGCGGCCAGGTTGGCCAACTTCGCCCAAGACAAATACGTTGTGAGCGGCTTGCGAGATCAGTGACGGTTCGACTTCCAATCCGCCTACGGCGTCGTCATAGCGAAGATTGATCTCATTCTTCAATTCATCCAGCGTCAAACCTTGGGCTTGAACGCTGCCAACCTTCGGCAAACGAATCTCGCCGGATGGCGTCAACGTTTGCTGAATTTGTTGAGGATCAAATCCACCTGCGCCGCTGATTGCTTCGCGAACTTGACGAGCGGCGGTTCCTGTGTTGACCGGGGTGACGTCGATCGACGGCTCTGGATAGTATTCAACGTACTTCTCTTCCAACGCTTCGCGAAGTTGGTCGATCGTTTGTCCGGCGGCATGAACTTGGCCGATCAAACGCAGTGTGATTGTTCCGTCGGGTTGAATCTTCAAGCCCTTCTCGAGCGTACCGCGAGTCAAGTCTTCATCCGCCTCGGCTTCGATCAACAGTTCATCGCCGACCACCAATCGGTACGGACCATCGGTAGCCATCGGAGCGACCATGAAAGTTAGTTGCAAAGTGTCGCCAGTTCGCAAGCGATATTCGGGCATGCGGTGAGCACGTGCCGGGCCTGCATACTCGCCCGGTCCAACAACGTTGAACGGAGCGTCGTAAGGACATTGCCAGCACTGGTGTCCCGCGGGGCACGGTCCGACGCCAAGCTTCATTCCCAAGCCGCCGATCATCGAACCGTTCGTGCGATCGACGCATTTGAGGCATTGTCCGCATCCGCACTGGCTCGAAACGATCGGCCCCGACGAAACGGGTAGCGACGCCACGTTGTATTCGGCAGCCGTCGGATAGTACGGCGCCGATGGGATCGGTTCCTGGGCCTTCTTGGTTTTACCTAAATTGATATCAGGATCCTGCAGAGCCGACTTCGGCGCTTTCGGAACCGATTCCTTTTCTTCGGCTCGTACCACTGCTGAACTGGCCATCATCAGGCAAGTCAGCATCAAAGACCAAGCTATTCGGTTGGAAGTCATTGCCATCACGGTCACTCGCAGTTTCAAGACGCGAAAATTCGGTCCATCAGGAAGGAACTTAAACACAGTTGGATTCGTCAAGATCGACGATGCACGATGCATCGCTATCGACGACCAAACGGAAACAAAGAACGGGTAGAGACACGCGTTTCGGTTTTCGCCGGACGTGTCGGGTTAGCCTCGGGTGAGGCCGTTTGTGTTGATGTCGGCGTCGGTTGGATCGCCGCTGGGTTCGGGCGATAACTCGCCGCGAACGCATCCGGTGCAAGTGTCTTGACCGGAATTCCGCTAGGCAGCGACGGATCTTGCAACGCAGCCAAACACTTTTGAGATGAATTGGCATCGCCCATGCGGCGCGATGCTTCAAGCAGTCTGCTATAACCTTCGCGCGACGGTCGCAGTTGAACGCTCTGGGTCAGTGCCCAAGCCGCTTGCGGGACAAGGCCTTGTTCCAACAAGGTGATGCCAAGTTCGCGATGGGCAACAGCACTGGTTGGTGCAATCTCAATCGCGGCTCGCTGCAACGTCATCGCGACTTCGCCAGCGTGCGTTCCATTGCCGTCATGCAACTGCTTTTCGATAATTCCTAGCATCACCAATGCATCGCAAGCGTCGTTTGAACTACCCGTCGCGGCCACCAAGTTGTCCTTGGCGATGCTAAGGTAAGCTTCCGTCGCCCGCATCGCCGAAACGTCGCTAAGGTCGCGGTTCTTTAGCACTTTGGTTTCGTGAACGGAAACCATTCGCTCTAACACACGAGTATCGACCAATCCGAATCGTCCAGAGAAATCGTCGGATTCGCGAATCGCATCGAGTGCTGTGTCGAGGAATTTTGCATGTTGATTGCCGCCTTCTAATGCGTCCTGCATGTTGACGGCCATGCGCAACGACTCGGTGGCATGCTTGCGAGCCGAGTGGGTCGCGCTGCGATTGAGGCTTTCCTTGGCATCCTGAAGTGATTGGTGGGCCATCTCGCGTAGTCGATTGGCGTGTGCCAATGCCGTTGGTGATGGCACCTGCGACGCTTGACCAGCCGGGGTAATAGGCGGTGGAATCAATGCGTCGCTTGCGAGCGAACGGCTTGGTGATGCCGGTGTCACGGTTTCGCCCAGCAATGGTTGGTCCGATGATTGGGCGACAGTTTGGGGCTGCTGTGATTGGTTCGCGACACTCGCTTGCGGAATGTCTGTCAAAGGTTCGAAGTGCCGCTTTGCGAACTCCGCGTCCAATTCGGCGCGACGTTCCGCCGTTTCGGCTTCCAAAAGTTCCAACATGGTTGGACCTGGCAACTCGATCGGATTTGCCAAGGCGACCGGGTGCGATGGCATGCGATGGAACTTAGCAGGCTGAGCCTTTGCTGCTTGGGCTTTCACTTTTTTCGTTTCGGTGCTCGGCTCGGCCGATTGCGTATCGTCAACGATCGCAGCGACGTCGTTCGTAGCCTGATGTTCAACACTATCAGGTGCGACGGCCGGTTCAGGCTTTGTTTCTGTCTGAGGTTTTACGGTCGACGCAACTTCGCGACTGGCTATTGGTGCTGGTGAAGCTTGTTCAACCGGCTTGACGACTTCGGCCAACTTCGGCACTTGAATCAGGTTCGTTTTTCGGCGCAACAGTTCCGCGAGGCTATTCGGATGAGCATTCTTGGCGACGTTGGTCGACGTCTCTTGAATGTCGGCGCGCTGTTTGGTTGGTTGAGGTAGCGGATTCACGGGCCAAGGCATCGAGCGGGCGATGGGTGAATTCGCTGCAGCGGTATCGCGGTTAGGAGACGAGACCGCTGCGCTGATGCTCTTGTGCGCCGCCAAACCATCGCGGACGAAAGGCAACGGTAGCGAGGCAGAAATCGCTCCTGCAGATCGCTTTTCTGGGTGTGACGTTGCTTCGTCAGACGTTGCCGGTGTCGCCGGAGCAAGCTGCGATGCGTCACCAAAGCCCTGTGCCAGTAGGCTGCGCAGCGATGTCTCAGCCTTCGTCGCTGGGTGATCTGCGACGGTGAATGTCGCCGAGCACGAGCAAATCAGTGTGGCGATCGCGATCCGCTTGGTCATCCCAGCCTTGCTGAGTCCACGATTGGCCCAGCAATGAATGGTTGCGCGGAGATAGCGGCTTGTTTCTTCCATGAACTTGCCTGTCCCGTATCTGAACGATGCCTCAAGCGATCACATCCTTATGATCTGCCTTTGGACATCCACTGATCCAGATCGACGTACCGCGTCACTTTGGGTGACGTAATGTACGACCGCAAGCAAAGGATCGATCCGACGAGGTTTCAAATCCGACAGAAACCAACGATGCGCTCAAACGCATAGATCCGTGACAAGCCCGGCGAGCCGGATAGAAGGCAAAGTCGCTGTCGTCAAACTTTGCCTGACCGTTTTGACTGCATCACACAGGCGTCAAATTTTACCGACAGCTTACAGTTCGCGAATGCGAACATCTCTCCACTTAACTGTCATGGTTGGGCTTTCCTTCGGGACCGAGTGGACTTGCAGTCCGATAAAACCCTCTTGAAACGATTCGGGGTCGCGGATGTCCTCGATCGCCCGCCCATTGATCCAAGTTTGCAGACGATCGCCGTCGGCTCGGATCACGTAACGATTCCATTCCCCGTTGACGAAAGCGTCATCGATGGGGCGTTCTTTCGAAATCCATTGCCGGTTGGTCCCTTCGCTGTAGATGTACCCGCTGTCGCCCGGCGATTTTTCGATTTCAACTTGGGGGCCATGGACGCGTCCATCTTTAAAATCGGCGGTGCTTCGTGAACGAATTTGAACACCACTGTTCAGATTGACGTCGTCAAAGACTTCGAATGTCAGTTCGAAATTGCTGTAGGACTTTTCGGTGCACAGAAACGAATTGGGGCTTCCTTGGGCGGTTTTGCCTACAATCGCACCCTCGTCGACTCGGTACGTCGCGGTGCCGTTCTTCGTGGACCAACCGTTTAGGCTCTTTCCGTCAAACAGCGAAACCCATCCGTCGCTTTTGATGTCAGGGATCGACTCGGAATTTGACGCCGTGGCGTCGGACGGGGCGCGAACGGCCGCTTCGTCCATTGAAAGAGTTTTTTGATCGACGGGCGGCAAAGTTACCGAACCAGTCGACGCCCACTCGGTGCCACGCTGCAAAGTGACTTGGAAAGCGACACCCTGCATCGCGGCGACATCGTGGCCAAGCGTTGTGTGAAACACGCGTCCGTCGCCATATTGAACGGTCATCAACAGCGGTTCGTGCTCGCCCGTTCCGCCACTCTGCTGGGCACTGAATCCGGTGGCCAAAACGTGCATGTTCAACGCCGGACCACGAAGTTTTCCGTACAGTTCGTCCGCAGTTTGCATGAACGAGCCCGGCAGTCCTCGCGTGATTGGGTGGTCGCCGTCCCGGACAACCACGGCAAAGGGAACCCGCTTACCATGGGTGCCGCCGTTGCCTTTGGACGTGTCACGCGTAAAACGTTTCAGGTCTTCTTTCCATCGTACGTAGGGCCCGTCGGATTCATTGCGTCCACCCCAACCACCCAGGCCGATCATTTGGTTGTAGCCGTCCCAATTCGGGAATGAGTTGTCGGCCGCATGCACACTGACGAATCCTTTGCCGCTCGCGACATAGCTTTCGAACGCTTTCTGTGTTGCTTGGTTCCAAGGTTCACCGTTGTAGTTCGAAACGACGACATCATATTTTGAAAAGTCGGGTGAGAACTTTTCCATGTCGCCACCCTTCGCAGGCGACGTTGCCACGTCGACTTCGAAACGGCCACAGGCTTCAAGCGTTTGTTTGATGATCGGTGAAGTCTCTTGCCACTTGTGGTTGTTTTGGCCATCAATCAACAGGACTGAAATCTTTGATCCGGACTCTGATTCTTGCTCAGCAGCATCGACCGAAGGTGAGATCGTGATGAAGACAAGCAAGAACAGCAAGGTCTTCCAAGCTGACAAGTTGGCGAAACGAAACATGGGGCAACCCATTCAAGGAGAGGCGTAACAGGAGTTCAAAGGAGTCTAGCAGCAAGGTCGTGACGATAACACGTCAAGCGATGATGTCGTGGACGACGTTTCCGTGAACATCGGTCAGACGGAAATCGCGGCCTGCGTATCGGTACGTCAGACGAGTGTGATCAAACCCAAGCAGGTGCAGGATGGTCGCGTGCAAGTCATGGACATGGACGCGATCTTCGACCGCTTTTAGTCCGACTTCGTCGGTGGATCCGTACGTCATTCCGCCACGAACGCCGCCGCCGGCCATCCACATCGTGAACCCATCGCTGTGGTGATCACGGCCTGGGTTGGCGGTGACTGGCAACTGAACCGTGGGCGTTCGTCCCATCTCGCCGCCCCAAATCACAAGCGTGTCTTCCAGCATTCCTTGCTGGTCCAAGTCTTGCAACAGCGCAGCAATCGGTTGGTCGCATTCGGCCGCCAGTCGCGGATGATTCTTCTCGATCGCAGCATGCGAATCCCAGGGTTGTCCCGCGCCGTGATAGACCTGGACGTAGCGGACGCCACGTTGACTCAAACGTCGGGCGATCAACATTTGACGACCTTGTAACGAGTCGCCATACATTTCTTGAATGTGTTTGGGTTCATCCGTAATGTCGAATGCTTCGTGAGCCTCGTCCTGCATCCGAAACGCTAACTCCAACGACTCGATGCGAGTCGCAAGTTGGGGGTCGTCGTCGCGACGGTCGATATGGAGCTTGTTCAGTTGGCGGACCAGGTCGAGTTGTCGCTGTTGTTGATCGTGAACCAGAAATTTGTTCTCGATGTTCGCGATCAGTTCTTCCGGGTCGGTGTACTTGGTGTCGACATGCGTGCCTTGATAGATGCCCGGCAAAAACGCGTTACGCCAATTTGCGGTCGCGGCGGTGGGCAATCCACTGGGGCACATGACGACGTACCCGGGCAAGCTTTGGTTTTCGGTGCCCAGTCCATACAAGGCCCATGAACCCACGCTTGGTCGCGGCCGAACGATGTCGCCGCAGTTCATCATCATCAAACCGGGTTCGTGGTTCGGCACGTCAGTAACCATCGAACGGATCACGCACATCTTATCGACATGTTTGGCGATGTTCGGGAACAGTTCGCTGACTTCCGTGCCAGACTGGCCATGTTTGGCGAACTTGAACTTCGACGGATGCGCGACACCGCCCAGCCGTCGGTTGCGAGCAAGTTTGGTGCTGAGCGTCTTGCCCGCCAACTTCTCAAGAGCGGGTTTCGGATCAAAGGTATCGATTTGGCTCGGGCCGCCGTTTGCAAATAGATGAATGACACGCTTTGCACTTGCGGCAAAATGTGGCAGTCGCGGACTAAGCGAATTTCCGCCGGCGACATCCGTCGCGATCGCGGCCGAAGTGTTCGTTTGGTCTGCCTTGGCTTCGTCAGCCATCATTCCGGCAAGCGCCAACATGCCGATCCCCATTCCGCTGTGCGACAGCATCTGGCGGCGACTGGTCATCCGGTTCGTCATCCGGTTGTGATTTTCGTTACTCATCGTCGATCAATCCAGATAGAGAAATTCGTTGGTCAGCATGAGCGCCTGAGCCAGTTGGGCAAGCGGGTCAAGTGGCGGTGGAGGCGGTGATTGGAAACCCTTGACGGAATTCCAGCGTTGTTTGGCAAGTTCGCCATCGATGCCCTCAACGGTGACGTTCCATGCAAACGAGTCTGATCGTGTCGTAACGCCGGGTCCAACCACGAAATCGATTGCGTCACCTCGTTTGACGGCCAACCGGCCGACTTTGGTTTCCTCGCTGCTTTGTTGCACCTGAAAAGTCTCGGCCACATCCGCGCCACGAATGATGGCGGTGACACCATCGCTGCCTTCGCGGGCATGTTTCAGCGTGCCGGTGATTCGGACGAAGCCGTTGCCCGGTGCGGTCCAGCGGCGAATCGCACAAAACTGTTCGCTGATGCCCGGATGGCCACCGGCCATTGTCACGCGAAGGTGTTTGAACTGAGGGTCAGGGAATACTTCGCTCGTTTGATAGACCTGGCCGGTCCAGTGCGGCAGCGGAGTGAACGAATCGGTGTCCAGCGGTCCAAACCCATACTGCCAAATACGGGCGTCGCCGCTTGTCTCGCCGCGATGGGTCAGATCGTCAGCCATCCGAACAAACTGACCCGATGCCGAAGCTTCTTCGGGCGACGGTTCTCGCCCCAGCACGCGGCGATAGACTGCTGCGATTTCACGGTTGGCATCATGAGACGCATCATGATTCGTTACATCGCTTGAAATTTTACGGCACAGTTGCGCGACGAACGGATGGTTCATCGCAAAGAGAGCTTGCTGGGGAATGGTCGTTTCCGCACGTGACGCCGCCGATGCCGTCGGCGATGCAAAGTCAAACGTTCGCAGCATCGGGTCCAATTCGATACGGTCGACATAGGCATAAACTGACCGACGATTCGAATAAGGAACCTCGCTCAATTTGACCGACCGACCACCGATTGTTAGGTCAATCGAATCAGCAACCGCCAACATCGAATCTCGCATCGCCTCGAAATCCAACCGCCGACGATTCTGGCGCCAAAGCAGGCGATTGTTTGGGTCGGCAAGCATGCCATCGTCATTCGCGGCTGAGCTTTGGCGATAGGTGTCGCTGGTCACGATCGTGTGATGCAGCCACTTCATCGACCAATCGTTTTGCATGAATTCATACGTCAACCAATCCAGTAATTCGGGATGGCTTGGTGGCGCACTGCGCAGTCCGAAATCGTCCAGCGACATTGCCAACCCCGTTCCAAAGTATCTTGACCAAATTCGGTTCACGGCAACTCGGGCGGTCAATGGATTGTCAGGGGCAACGATCGCTTCGGCCAATTCACGGCGGCCACTGCCATCTTTGAACGGCTTGCGTTGGTCGCCGGCGATCAATTGCAGAAACTGACGTGGTACCCGTTCGCCGCGACGATTCGGTTCGCCTCGCAACATCACAAATGGCGTGATCGGTTTCTCTAAGTCGACCAGTGTCATGGCTTTTGGCGGGGCACCGGGATGAGTCGCTTCGACTTCGGTGATGGCCTTTTCACGGTCGCCAAGATCTTTGCGTCCCTTGCCCGTTAAACGCGAAGCCGCGACCACTGCGTCTACGTCAAGATCCAGCCATCCAGACGGTCCTAACAGCACGTTACGAATCGCCACATCAGCATCGTCCAATGGCGATTTTGGTTTCGCCTTGGTTCGCGATTCCTTGACCAGTGTTTTGACTACTGAATCGAACACGTCTCGGTAGATCGCCACCAGCTCGGTTCTCGACTTGGGCGGATTCTGTTCCAGAGCTGCGGCGATTCTCGGATTCAGGTCCTTGTTGCTCGTCCACTGTGCAATCAATGAATCGCGTTTTTCCGAAAAATCTTTGTCCGAAACGGACAGCCCGTCGAACCAGGGCCCCAGCACCGAATCGTCCGACAACGACTTGTCGCTGAGCGTTCGTGCAAGCTTATTGTTCAGCGGTGTCATCGCCGTTTCGGTTACTTTCAATTTGCTGATCGTGCCGCGGATGTCCGACTTCTTTTGGACCGTCATCATGACGAACCCGTCCATGTAGGTCGCAAAGTTTTTCTTCAGGGCAGCTTCCGCGGTTCGCTTGAGCCCCTGTTTGTAGTCGTCCAGTTCTGATTGTTTGACCGCCAACTGGGCGTGAAAATCAGCCTCAATTTTGGGTGGTGCATTTTTGCCTGGGATCACAGGAAAGTTCTCGGGAACCTGTGTGCTGGCAAACACTCCGTAAAGTGAATAAAAGTCTTCGGTTGGAATTGGATCGTACTTGTGGTCGTGACACCGAGCGCAACTGACCGTGATCCCCATCAAACCTCGGCAGACGACATCGATTTTGTCAGCGATTTGTTCCAGCTTGTTGTTGCGAAACTGAGGGCCAACGGTCAACAAGCCGAGACCAGCCAAGTCGGGCGACGAGGGATCGTCGGTGTACGAATCCGCAGCGATCTGTTGACGTAAGAATTCGTCGTAGGGTTTGTCAGTATTGAGGCTCTCGATCACGTAGTCGCGGTACGTATAGGCATACGGGTATCGAAGTTCCGCTTGGGCCTGCCAGTCACGCGTGTCGCCGTATCTGGCAAGGTCTAGCCAGTACCGAGCCCATCGTTCGCCGTGATGTTCACTCGATAGCAACGTGGTCGCTAGTTCGTCGAGTACTTCTTGGTCGGTCCGCTGGTCGTGCTCCAGTGCATTGATTTGTTCGTGTGTCGGTGGCAGCCCGATCAAATCAAAGTACATCCGCCGTGCCAAGACCGATCGTTGGGCAGGTGGGTTCGGTTTCAAGTTTTCCGTTTCTAAACGGGCGGCGATGAAAGCATCGATCGGATTGGTATTTGCTTGACTGCTTTCGCCCGGCGGTGAGACCTTGGTGATGGGCTGGAACGCCCAGTGCTGGAGTGCCGCTTTCCCGATCGCTACTTGATCGCCCAAGGGAATTTCGTCACCCGATGCGGATTCTGTGAACGAGTCGACCGACGTCCAAGGCATGCCCAAACGTACCCACTTTTTTAAGATGTTGATCTCGTCAAGTTCGAGTGGTTCATCGGGCGGCATGCGTTCGAAATCTTCGTCGCCGGAAATCACTTTCACGATCAGCGAGTCATCGATGTTTCGAGCGATTGCGGCAGGGCCGCTGATTCCGCCCTGCAAAATCAATTCTCGCGAATCCAGCCGCAGGTCGGACTCCTGCAGCTTTTCGCTGTGACACTCCAGGCACTTCTCGACCAAGAGCGGTCGCACTTGGTTTTCAAAGAATTCTTCGCGAGGCGTCAGGCCGTCCGCGCAGAGCGAAGTGAAGGTGATGATGGCAAGCAGGCAGGCTGCGGCAGATCGACAGTGGCTCATGCGGGCAGGCTCTTCCGGGCGGGCTCTTGGGGGGGAAGGATCGTGGCGGGGCTTCTATCTTAACCTGCCGCGTGCCGATCGTTGCAGGCCAGTTTTGCCGCGGTTGTGCCAGGTTGCGTTTGATTTAGCGTCAAAGAACGAAAATCGCCCGCCTGACCCCGTTTCGAACACGCTGGTAATATGTCGACCGTGAACTTGCTCTCACGAAATTGACTTGAATCAAGGAACCATGCTCGATGACCGAATTTCAACGTGCCCCCTACCCTGCAACCCGAATGCGTCGCATCCGTCGGCATGATTGGGCTCGTCGTATGGTTGCCGAGAACTCGTTGACGGCGGCCGATTTGATCTGGCCATGGTTTGTGTTCGACGGAAACGGTCGACAAAAAGTCGATTCGCTGCCGGGCGTTGATCGGTTAGGGGCCGACCAAATCGCACGCCAGGCCGTGATGGCGTGTGAGCTTGGCATCCCGGCGATTGCCGTTTTTCCAGCAACGGATCCGAAATTAAAAACCGAAGATGCACGCGAAGCCATCAATCCTGATAATTTGGTTTGCCGGACCGTTCGTGCGATCAAGGCCGAAGTCGGTGATGCACTTGGGGTGATCTGCGATGTCGCGCTGGATCCCTACAGCAGCCATGGGCACGATGGCCTCGTCGTCGGTGACTACGTCGTCAACGATGAAACGATCGAAGTGCTGTGCCAACAGTCGGTCGTCCAAGCGAATGCCGGTTGCGATATCATCGCGCCAAGCGACATGATGGACGGCCGCATCGGCGCGATCCGTGCAGCCCTTGATGGCGCCGGTAAATCCGACGTGCAGATCATGTCGTACGCGGCCAAGTATGCCAGCGCTTTCTATGGTCCGTTTCGTGATGCGGTAGGTTCGTCGGGCAATTTGGCCGGTGGCAGCAAGAAAACGTATCAACAGTCACCGACTCAGTCCGACGAGGCTCTTCACGAAGTCGCACTCGACTTGGCCGAAGGCGCTGACAGTGTGATGGTCAAACCGGGCATGCCGTATCTCGACATCGTCAGCCGTGTCAAAACCACTTTTGCAGTGCCCACGTTTGCCTATCAGGTCAGTGGCGAGTACGCGATGATTTGCGCCGCCGCGCAGAACGGTTGGCTGGATCGATCACAGGTCATGATCGAGAGCTTGATGGGATTCAAGCGAGCCGGTGCCGATGGTGTGTTGACGTATTTTGCGGCCGACGCCGCTCAGATTTTAAAGGCGGATGGTTGATTCGATGAGTGATGATTCAGTGATGCAGGGTCTGGCTGAACTTGCCGATCAGAAAATCAAATGGCACTGGGAACCGACGATGATCGCTGGCCAAGAACTACGACTAGCAGTCGCGTCGGATCCCGATGGAATGCTGATCGAGGCCTGCGAGCGACAGGATGCTGGCGAAGAAGGTGTGATCGATCCGTTTTGGGCTGCGACCTGGCGCGCTGCATCGGGACTGGATCACTACCTCGATCGTGTCGATTTGAATGGCGTGCGAGTGTTGGAGCTTGGCTGTGGAACGGGACATGCCGGTTTAGCCGCTGCAATGCGAGGTGCAAGCGTTGTCTTGACCGACGGTGTGGACGACCCGTTGTTGTTGGTTCGAATGAGCACGCTTGCGGTGGCCGATCGCTGCCGCGTCGAGCGACTGAGATTCGGGCTGGATCGGCTGGACGATCCCAAGTTTCCGCTGATTTTGGGCAGCGATGTAACGTACCTGCGTACCCTTTGGCCGGAACTGGACCAATGCCTACGCGACCACTTGGTCGACGGTGGTGAGGTCTTGCTGAGTGATCCGTTTCGTTTCATCGCCAACGAATTTCGCGATTGGATTCAAACCCGCGGTTGGAACTATACCGAGCACGAAGTTGTATTGGCTGACGATTCAAAGCATCCAATCCGAGTGATGCAGTTGCGTTTGCCAACTAGCGATTAAGCACTGTCTTTCTAACGCTTGCTGCCAACTTGCATCAGGCTGGCTTAGGCTTCGATCGTCACCACGACGTTCTTAAACGCCGGCGTCTTGCTAGACGGGTCAACTTTTCGCGACACCAACACGTTCGATTCGGGATAATACATCAGTGCGTTGCCGGGACGAATTTCGTCGTACCCGCGAGCCAATATGTTCTCCATCGATCCGGTGTCGCTCTTTACGGTGACACGTTGATCGTGCTGCAGTCCCAGTCGAGCTAGGTCATCCGGATGCATCAGGATGATGTCTCGGCGGTCTTGGTTGCGGTACAAGTCTTCCTCTTCGTACACGACCGTGTTGAATTGACCTTCGCTGCGAACCGTCATCATGCGAAGTTCGGTTTCGTCACGACCTTTCAGTTCGGGTAGCGAGTGGACGTGCATGACCGCGCGGCCATCGTCGGTGCCGAATTTCATTTGATGGAAGGTGCGACCCTCGACTTGAAACTCTTGCTTGGTCTTGTCGATCTCGGTGATCTTTTCGTAACCCGGCACCACCGCACCGATCCAGTCGCGGATGGTCGTTGGCTTCTTCATCGCGTCCCAATCAATTCCTTGGGTGTTCGGAATCAATCGCTCGCCGATCTCTGCGATGACTTCGATTTCGCTGCGCGGGCCGGGCAAGCGTCGTGGTCCGCCGTCACTTAGCCGAATGTAATTGAACATCGACTCTTGCGTTGTTGGTTCGGGTTCTTCGTCACGAGCCAGCACGGGCAACACGATCGTGTCGGCGGCCAGGCCGAACGCGTGTCCCGTGTTCATCGTCGTGTTTAGCATCACGTTCATTTCCAAACTCGACATCGCTTTGTCCGCGAACGTCGAATCCGGATTCGAACCGTACAGGTTTCCGCCCAAGCAGAACCCGGCCTTGATCTCGCCTGCGTCCGCCGCTTCCATGCACTGCAGCGTATCCTTGCCGACGGTCGTCGGCAGTTCCAAACCAAATTTTGATTGCAGCGATTCAAAGATCTTGTCTTTCAGTTTTGGCGTCACGCCGACACTGCCGATGCCTTGCACATTGCTGTGGCCGCGAATCGGCATCAAGCCGCAACCGGGACGTCCGACCATGCCGCGGCACATCGCCAAATTGGCAATCGCTTGCACATTCTCGACACCGTTGTCGTGATGCGTAATCCCCATGGTCCATGAAAACACAACGTGTTTCGATTCCGAATAGACCTTGGCAATCTCTTCGATTTCGCTGCGCGGCACGCCCGACTTGGCTTCGATTTCTTCCCAAGAAAAAGTATCAACGGCAGCCGTCCATGCTTCGCTGCCATTGCAATGGTCACGCATGAACGCTTCGTCCATCGTGCCCATTTTCTTGACGGCTTTGGCGATTCCCCACAACAATGCCAAGTCGCCACCGATATGCGGCTGGTAATAGTGGCTTGCGATCTTTGTGCCCAGCATCAAGGACACCGGATCGCTGGGGACGCGGAACCGAACCAACCCCGTCTCGCGGACCGGATTGATCACGATCACTTTGCCGCCGCGACGTCGAATTTGCATCAACGTGGTCATCAACCTTGGATGATTACTGGCTGGATTTCCGCCAATCAAAAACACGCAGTCCGATTTTTCCAAGTCTGCTAATTCAAGTGTCGCCGTGCCGCTGCCGACGCTCGACTGCAGCCCAACGCCGCTAGCCTGGTGACAATAGTAGCTGCAATTGTTGACGTTGTTGGTGCCGTAGATTCGCGCCATCAACTGCAGCAGGAACCCAGCCTCGTTGCTGCTACGGCCGCTGAAATACCAAAAGGTCTCGTCCGGGGTTAGCGATTTGAATTTATCCGCAATCGCATCGAAGGCTGCTTGCCAAGTGATCACTTCAAAGTGTGTGCCGCCCTGGCGGTACCGGATCGGATGAATCAACCGACCGAGCCGTTCCAGTTGGTAGGGCGTCATTTGTTGAAGTTGAGCGACCGACGTTTTCGTCCAAAAATTGGGGTCGATGCCGGGCTGCATATCGGCAGCCATCGCTTGCATGCTCTTTTTGCAAACCTCGGGGAAATGCCCGGCCTCGTTGACCATGCCGCCCTTCTGGCCGCCCATTCCTAAAGCGCAAGTTTTGCACGAGTTTCGAGACCGAAGCGCCTTGTAGAGTTTCCAAACACCGCCGACCTCTTTGCCCTTCTTGAAGGTATAAAGAATCGCACGAAATCCGCCGCCGCTGCCAACTTTCACGTGTCCACTGCCTTTCCGCTAGGTGTTGAGTTCACGTCATTCTAGTCGATCTAGCCAATCCGCAACCGACGTCGAGTTCATTTTCAACCGGCGACCGATCAGCAGTTTGCGATTCGTCGCGTTACGGCTTCGACGCAACCAGAAACTGAGCTAGCGTCGTTAAGTTCTTGCTGAACGTTTCGCTCGAAAGATATCGCTCTCCACTTGGCAGCTTGAACTGGCCCACCATGCGAGAGCCATCGGAAACATCGACCCAGCGGTCCGACGCGTCCAGCGAACGGGCGATTGACGAAGCCTGCTTTGCGAGCGATTTCACCGATGGCTGAGACTCAATTGGTTTGCCTGCGCGAACAAGATCGAATGCTTTGCGAATTTGCGAAATTTTTGAACTGACTTTCCATCCATAGTGGCTCGGCAGGTCATCGTCTTGGTAGGTCAGCGAGTAAACG
>JBAUHR010000841.1:0-3831 GCA_049680385.1 Rubripirellula sp.
CAACTGGATAGAGCAACGCACTTCTAATGCGTAGGTTACAGGTTCGATTCCTGTCGGGGGTGCTGCAAATCACGGTTAGAACAAGCAGCAAGCTCGCCCGTTTCTGGGGGACTACAGTCAAAACTACAGTCATGCTAGCTTATTGGCTTAGAAACAACCCACCCAAGAGGTACGAACTCTTGGGTAGGTCTAGCCAGTAGTTGCCAGATTAAGGAAGCAACCATCCCCGACCAAGTAGACGTTGGCGTTGGATACCCTCCGTTTTCCGTCTTGTCGTAATACAAAACATTCGCACAAACGCCTGAATCTCTTTGCGGGCCGCGGAGTTCGCAAGAGCGAATTGAGGCGTCATGCTTTGCTGGCGGCACAACGTCTTTCGATCAATGTTTGCGCACCCGCATCTGATCACATTCCGCTTTGGATAGTTTCCGTCAATCTCACGGTGGCTGAGTAGCGAAGCGAGTATTCAAGCTGAACGTCACGCTTTTTTTTTGGACATCGGCAAATACTTTACTCGCCTGCGTCCGAACCCGGTGATGAATCTCCACCGATGTCGTACCGATCGACGGCTCCAACAATGGCAAAACGTAATGCTGGCGAAGAGTGGTCAACGTTTGTATCTTTGTGGAGTTCCGTACAGAATCCAGTGACTAAGACCATTTTGCACCGATGAAATCAACCACCACGTGCCCCAATTGTCAATCCACTTTTACTATCTCGCGATCCAACGCTGGCAAGCGTGCAAAGTGCAAAAAATGCAAACAGCCATTCACCATTGAGTTTGATTTCGACCTTTCGTCTAGCGATGCGACGGTGCCCGAAGAGGTCGCACCGATTCCAGCAACAGTCGATCGCAAAACTCCGATACCAAAAACGGGCAAAGCACCAAGCAAGACGCGAGTCTTCGCTTACATGGCGGGCGGCATAGCTACGGTGATCTTTGCATTCGTCACGGCCGGGTTTTTCTGGCAGTATCCGTTGCTTCGGATCGTTCCATTCCTATTGTTCGCGCTTGCCGCTTATTGTGTTGTTCGATGTTCGCTTGAAGACAGTAAGTTTGCCGAAGCACGCAACGAAGCGGCGAACGAAGAAATGCTCAGGCAACATCGCCAACACGAACGTGAACTGACACGGCAGTACAAATCACACGTCAAAGCATTGGAGGTTGATCCAAGTGACAACGACGCGTTCAAGGGTTTGGCTGAGTTGTGCGATGCCTACCGTGGCTTCAGTGAACACGGATACGAATTCGCCTTAAGTTTAGTCACAACGTCAGGCGGCGCAGTGAAAGCGAAGCAACTTGCGTTGGTCCTCGGTCGGTACTACTACAGCAAAGACCGTCCAAAACAGCTGCCGACGCAATACGACGAAGAGGCGATTCAAAACGACATCGCTATGCGTCAGCCTTGATCTCGTTCTTTCAAGGAGCTTTCTTTCAATCAATACACGCTACCAACCAAATGTCTCTCGCCATGCGATCATTTTGTACTCTCGTTTTCGTTTCGATCTGCCTCGCTGCAATAGCCGACGAACCGATCAAACTGACGAAGCCACCAGCAACCGTCGAAGAAGCGATAACGCGACTGACTGAAGAGACCAAGACTCTTGATGACAAACTAGCGGAACTGAAAAAGTCGCATGCAAAGAAAATCGCTGCGTTTGAGGCTGTTGCTATTTCGGACATTAAACAGATAGCGAGAACTGAAGCTGGCGCTGGTCAGATAGCGAAAGCAAGCGAAGCTTGGAAAGCGGTGCTCAATCTGGATGCGTCCGACAAGGAAGCTCAGGTGTATTTCAATGCGATTGGCCGATCTGACTTGACCAAAAAGGCGGTGGTCAAACAACGCAAGTCGGCGGACGCAGCACAGAGCGATTCGCAATACGCAACATCTTGGGAATTCTTGGGGTCGTCCAAGCAAGTGATCGATTACTTTGTGTTCTACCCAACCGGAAAGGTCAAAGCGCAGAATGTCTATTTCAATGCGAAGTGGTCCCCTCTCGACGCTAACACGCTGATGTTTAACTACGGCGCTGGCGATGACGTGCGAATCATCTTCCACGATGTCGGGGAAGGCATGATGAAGGGTTATCACTCTAGAGCCGGTCGGGTGCGATACCTTCGCCGTAGGCAATGATCCGCATGAATCCCTACGACCCACCAACCGAACCGCCATACCATTCCGATGCCGGGCGACGACGAACTCAGCAACGTCAGGCCTGAACCTGTATACGACTAATTCCGTGCGTGGTTTGATTTCAGCATCGACTTTACTTCTTCGATTGACCGCAGATCATTGCCAAGATGAATGATCGCGTGGCAATTAGGGCAAACAGGACGGAGGTCAGTCTTAGGGTCAACACGATAGGCTTTGCGAAGTTTTGCAAGTGGATTGAGGTGGTGCACATGGATGTAACCAGCGGCGTCCGGGCCGTACGTCGCGCCGAAGTCGAAGCCGCATACTACGCATGCTGTGCCATAAATCGAAATGCAGGTGGTGCGAGCCTTTGCGTTTCGTTCGTATGCATTGACGAGTATCGCACGCGTTGCACCCTCGATGAATGATTCGCTATCGGATACCTCGTCAGGCAAACCTGAAGTTATAGGCTTTGCGGTATCCGGGACAGACGGCGAAGGAATAGTGGCGCAAAGTACAGATGGACGCTTGAAGTCACCGTTGACGTTGAAGAATGGAGAGTACTGGGGTTTCTTAGCCGCTGTTGATTTCGTAAGCGTTTCAGTCGCGACAAGTGGGCCAAAGAACACCCGACATTGCTCGCCCTCTTTGTCCGTGAGAACGATCTCGCTCGACAGAGTGTGCCAGTTGAAGACGGTGTTGCGATCCTCGTCATAGCTGGCGACAACACACCTTTGACCGATGGTTAGATCGGTAGCCAGCTTGCTTTGGTGGCCAGAAAGGCCGAGGTCGAAGAATGCTTGTGGGCCGAATATTATCTCGTGTGGTCGTTGCTTACAGTTGTTGAAGTAAACGATGTCCGGCATGGCGATCAAGTATTGGTTTTAGGCTAGCGAGAGATTGTCCGGTGCGAACGTGGAGCATTAATATATCCCATTGAGCATTGCGAATGTGCTGTCCCCAGTGCCAACCGAAACAGGCGAGCGTTTATCCTGTTGGGTCTCAACTGCCGATTCGGCAGCGCTGACATTGGACGCTTGCAGATTGCTGACATCGACCTCAAAGGCCCGTGGCTTGGTGTGCATCTGGCAAGACGGGGGTCGCTGTTGACTGTGGCTTGAGACGGTCACCGCATTAACGGAATTCTTAGCAAAGCGACCTGACAAGACTCGTCCCGAAAAGGACATACTTGCGTTTCTGACGTTGCAGCGACAGTCGACTTCGTCATGGGGGCACACGCCCAAGAAAATCGACGCGGTCTACCGTCAGCGCGTAGAACCCAAACGGGGCATTCGTGCCTGCAGCCACGTTGGAAGGTGATTCAATTGCAGGAGAGCATTGAAGTGAGCTACTACTACGATGATCTGTGGCAAGCGCTCGAGGATCTTGCCTGCAGCAAGAGCAGCAACGCTACAGGCAAATCCTAAAACTCTTCGTCACGAAATGCTCGTCTAAGCGTTTTAATTTTACTCTCTGTGAATTGATCCACGCCGGAGGTGTACAAAGGCGTTCGCTTGGCGGTCTCGGATCGACGCAATTAGACTTATTGTGCTACGAGGCCAACAATTGCGACAGTAAAATACTCTACCAAGCAATCGCCCTACGGCGTGGTGAGAGCAACTGTTTCAGATCGCTATTGATCTTATATAAAAGGAAAGCATCGATGTGTTCGTGTTCTCGCCTACCTATTTTGGCA